>JAJEAV010000010.1 GCA_022822625.1 Gammaproteobacteria bacterium
CCACGATTTCAGTCATCAAATCACAACTGAAAAATTAAACCCGGGAGTGCGTGTGCGCATGGGGGTGTTGTAAACAAATAAACTGTCCGCTTTTGAAATGAACATAACGTTTGATGAACAAGCAGGAGGTACTCTATGCCCATACCTACACCGTCGGTCGAGCAGGTATTCGGATATCTGGAGTATGGGATTCACTAGATGATTATGGGAATTATATACTTCAGGCAGGAGGGCAAATTCCATGAATTCAGGAAGGACGATCTGAAGGATCATTCAACATATCGGCTCGTTTTAATAGAGTTCAGGCATTCTATGGATTGGAAGACTTCACCCCGAAAGATGTCAACAAATACCTCTGGCAAGCTGGGAAAGAATACTTTCCCAGGCAATACTAACCGCTGAAATCCCTATCACTTCCCTAAACCTGCAAGAGACTTCTGGTTGATAATAGGGGGGATTACTTGGGTTATTTAATATCTCGAATGCATCTGTTCAGGTGTTGCCCCCTTGATCAGTTTAGATAACTTTCGACTCTTGTTTTTTCTGGTTTCAGAATATGTCTCCATTATCGTTTGCCTGCTTTTCGGAACTGAAAGCTACTGATTTCGGCTAGCCTATCTACGCAAAACTCCTCAATATATTCCTGATTTTTACTCTTGGTCTTGTGTCCAGGAATCTGAATGTGGTCCTGGTAACGGTACAAGGAAACAGGCAAAAGCGTATTCCGGTTTCGAACAAGTGAATGCCAGATAGAGATAAAGTTATTTTATGGAATAAAAAAACTATTCCATTGCACTGCATGGCATGATTGAACATAATCTCCGATAATGAAAAATCCAATGCTTCTGACCTGACACCTGTTCCAATGCTTACTACCAACCCGTTCGCCGAGATATCCTCAATCATATCTCCAGCTACAATGCAGACCTTCCTGATCGTAATGATCCTGCTGGTCCTGGCAGGCACCATTTTTGACGTCATCCACAAGAAAAGTGCTAGGTACTTCTTCCAGAACATGAAGAAAACAAAATCCGCAGGCGACCGGCAAATTGGAGGCAGCGAAGCCGCAAGGATTGCCCTGGCTACTGCCGCTCACGATGTACTTGCTTCAGGCGAGTTCTGCAATGCCCGGCGCCGGATTGCGCACCTGCTCACCATGTATGGGTTCATTCTGTTTGTGGCTAGCACCAGCATAATGATCTTTGGGTATACCGACAGCGGTTCTGTAACCCCGGCTATTCTTCCCCTGCTCTGGCACCTGGGTGCCTTGATGGTCTGCGTGGGTGGCTACTGGTTCTGGTTCTTTATTCGCGTCGATGTCGCCGCTGAGGGGAACTCGCCATTTCGCCTTATGCTTGCTGACTTGTTTGTGATCTCTCTTCTTGCCTGTACGACGTTTGCCTTGATCTGGTCTTTCGCATTAAGTGCCGGAGGCGTGTTCCTGTCCTGGTTTTTCTTTCTCCTGTTTATCGCTTCTGCTCTGGCTCTGTTCGGTGGCGTACCGTGGTCCAAATTCGCCCACATGTTTTTCAAACCTGCGGCTGCATATGAGAAACGCATCTCGGAAGCCAACGGCACCTGGAACAATTTGCCTGAACCAGCAGATAAACCAGCCCAGTTCGGGCTCGGCATCAAACGCCAGCTACCTCGTCAATACTGAAACACCGTCTTTGAACTGCCCGATTTGACTATCGGTATATATCCAAAGCTCAATAACCAACTCAAGAATTACCATGCCAACTTTTGTATACATGACCCGTTGTGATGGCTGCGGCCATTGTGTTGATATTTGCCCTTCCGACATCATGCACATCGACAAGAAATATCGACGTGCGGTAAACATTGAACCCAACATGTGCTGGGAATGCTACTCTTGTGTCAAGGCCTGCCCACAGAACGCGATTGATGCCCGAGGCTATGCAGACTTCGCTCCTCTCGGTCACAGCGTACGGGTTCGACGTGAAGAAGAGAAAGGTACAATCTCCTGGCGCATCAAGTTCCGCGATGGGCGCGAGAAAAACTTCGTCTCGCCAATCACTACACAACCCTGGGGTGAAAAAATCCCCAGACTTGCCGACTTCGCAGTGCCTGACAACGAAGCACTCGAGAACCAGTTACTCTGCCACGAACCGGATGCTCTCAATATCGAGACCGGATTGCCGACCATAGAAAAGTCGAAATTCAAGCAGGGGGTCTACTACTAATGGGAATCAAGACTGTATTCGAGGATTGTGATATCCTTGTTGTCGGCGGAGGCATGGGTGGTACAGGTGCTGCCTATGAAGCACGCTATTGGGGTCGTGACCTCAAAATCGTAGTCGCTGAAAAAGCCAATATCGACCGCTCCGGGGCGGTTGCACAAGGGCTGTATGCAATTAACTGCTACATGGGCATGCAGTGGAATGAAAACCAGCCCGAGGACCATGTCCGCTACGCACGCAATGACCTCATGGGCATGGTTCGAGAGGACCTGGCTTACGATATGGCCCGACATGTCGACTCGACAGTACACAAGTTCGAGGAATGGGGCCTGCCTCTGATGCGAGATCCTGAAACCGGCCGCTATCAGCGTGAAGGTAAATGGCAGATCATGATTCATGGCGAGAGCTACAAGCCAATTGTTGCGGAAGCGGCCCGCAAATCTGCCGACAAGATCTATAACCGTATCATGGTCACCCATCTTCTCATGGATGAAAGCCAGCCCAATCGAATTGGTGGCGCAGTTGGCTTTAATGTACGCACGGGTGATTTTCACGTATTCCGCGCCAAGGCAGTGATCGTTGGAGCAGGTGGAGCATCTCACATCTTCAAGCCTCGATCCGTGGGTGAAGGCATGGGCAGGACCTGGTATGCACCCTGGAGCTCTGCTTCAGCATATGCGTTGCCAATTCTGGTTGGTGCAAAAATGACCCAGATGGAAAACCGCATCGTGCTGTGTCGATTCAAGGATGGATACGGTCCAGTAGGAGCGTACTTCCTGCATCTGAAGACCTACACACAAAACGCCTATGGCGAAGAGTATGAATCCAAGTGGTATGAGCATACCAAAAATCTGGTAGGTGAATATATCGATCACCACCCAACCCCGACCTGTCTCAGAAACCATGCGTTTATTGAAGAAATGAAGGCAGGTCGAGGACCGATCCACATGGTCACCAAAGAAGCATTCCAGGACCCCCACAAGGAAATTGTCGGTTGGGAAAACTTCCTCGGCATGACCGTCGGTCAGGCCGTGGTATGGGCATCGCAGGATATTGACCCAAAATACATCAATCCGGAATTGACCACGTCCGAACCCTACGTTATGGGTTCCCATGCCACTTGCTCGGGAGCCTGGGCGAGTGGTCCGGAAGATGTTTCTCCCGATGATTACTACTGGGGCTATAACCGAATGATGACCGTCGATGGATTGTTCGGTGCAGGTGACGCATTGGGCGGTACTGCCCACGCATTCTCTTCCGGGTCGTTTACAGAAGGTCGACTGGCTGCAAAGGCAGCTGTCCGGTATATAAGGGATCACGGAAAGGATTCCGTTAAAGTTTCCGAAAGTCAGTATCAAGAACTGAAGACATCTGTCTATCGGCCTCTTGAAAATTACCAGACTGGCAGGAACGAGATTGTGGGCGGTACAGTGTCCCCAAGTTATATATTGCCAATCCATGGCCTTCAGCGCCTGGAGAAACTCATGGATGAATATGCCGGTGGTATCAGCAATAATTACATGACCAACGCACCAATGCTCAACCGGGGCTTGGAATTGCTTCGTACTCTCCATGAAGATCTTGAGCACATTGGTGCTGAAGATCTTCATCAGCTACAACGGGCCTGGGAACTGAAACACCGTGCCATTGCTTCCGAATCAGTAGTACGACACACCCTGTTTCGGGAAGAAACCCGATGGCCGGGTTACTACTATCGTGGAGACCACATGAAACTCGACGACGATAACTGGCATGTATTGACCTTGTCGCATCGTGACCCCGAATCCGGGGAATGGACCATGGAGAAGGCACCTGTTTATCATATCGTTGATTGAATGCGCCTCCCGGTTACACTAACCGGGAGGTTGCTCTTTTCGGTGGTTTTCGTTGAGCCAGCAATTTCGGGAAGTTGACTGAACGTCAAGGTTCGACCTTGTTGCAATCCGGCATATCCTTGATGGCATGTGATTTGACCAGCCGTGTCAAACTGATTCCAGTGTCTCTGTGTTCGATTGGCCAGTGTTCACCCGCATTCCAGTTTGCAGATGCAAAATCTCGATACGCTTTTTCCACACCTTGAACATCCAGCCCAGGTGGTTGCACACTTACTGGAATACGTCAGGAAAACCGGTGCTGGCACATCACAAATTCCAAACCTACTGAAAGCATCCTGTAATCACCTCGATACTCTTGGACGCAGACTGGACGATCTCGGTCAATATGTCCCTCCAGACTCAGATATCAAACTTGGCGTCAATAATCTCAAGAATCTGCTGAATTCCAGCGAAGACTTCTCGCTCCAGCAAGTTGCTTCCGATCTTGCGCATTTCCAGATTCGGGTTGAAGCTATGGGCCCTCCTGCCCTTGCAATGCTTCGGGAATGCCAGGCCTTGGCCTCAGCGGCCATGCAAGACAATCTCTCAGGGGCGGAATTTTGTCGGCTGGGGTCGGAAACAGACGATATAGATGACCTCCAAAAATGGCATCTGCTTCACCTTGAAGCCCTATTACTCGGGAACCAGGGTCGGGAGTTCAGCGATGATTCGGCATTACAAGACGCAATCGAACTTCTGAGATCCCAGGCACTCATCCTGGTCCAAAACCATGAAAGGAAGGAACAACAGGCAATAACCCTTGAAACCTTGGGTACGCTACTTGGAATTATCGGCCAGCGTCGCTCAGGGACTCGATACCTGGAGGAATCCGTTCAGGCCTATCACGAAACCCTGGAGCTTTGTGATCGAGAGAAAACAGGAGCGGTCTGGGCATCGGCCCAGAATGGGCTCGGCAATGCACTGGGGGTACTTGGGCAGCGCCAGTCAGATGATGATCTCTGTAACCGGGCCATTGAAGCATTTGGCCAGTCTCTTCAATTCAGGACCGAACAGAAAACTCCCGATGAATGGGCTTCAACCCTGAATAATATGGCTACAGTATTCCATTCTCTGGGTCGAAAAAACAAGGATTCGAAAATTCTGAAACGTGCGGTTGATGCCTACAAGGAGGTACTTCGAGTCTGGACAAAATCAAGCACTCCCCTTGATTGGGCAACAACCATGTTCAATCTGGGTACTGCTTTGAGCTCCCTTGGAGATCACCGCCGAGGACCTAGAACCCTGGAGCAGGCCATAGCCGCCTACAACAGTGCACTTTCGATACGATCCAGGGAACTACTACCCGAGCAATGGGCAATCACCCAAAACAATCTCGGAACGACATTGCAGAAACTTTCCGAACGCGAGAACAGTATTGAACGCATGAAAAGAGCAGTTGAAGCTTATCAGAACACCCTCAAAGTCTGGACACGAGAGAGCATGCCAATGACTTGGGCAATGTCCAAGGCAAATCTCGGGGTGGCTCGGCGCCACCTAGCCGAAATGAGCAGTGATATGGAAAACGCTGATCATGCCATCAGTGAAATCAGCTCAGCAGTCAAGGTTTTTCGGGGGGCGAGCCATGCGAAGTATACCGAGCTTGGCGAAGAACAACTGTCTCTGGCTCGTCAGTTACTAGCCAGACTAATTGCCGAAGAGCAAGCTGGTGGGTAAGTCCCATCGACCACAGATTCCGCTTGCATTTCCCACTGACTGGTCCAGTACCGAATCAATCAGGTTTTCCTGAATATCTGTAAGATCTCAACATTATCATCAACCCCACAACAATCATGGGCAAACAAAGCAACTGACCCATAGTCAGCCAATCAAGGGCAATCTTCCCCAAATGGAAGTCTGGCTCTCGATAGAATTCCACAAGGAAACGAAACACGCCATAACCCAACAGGAATAAGGCACTTACTGATCCTGGGGGGCGGGGTTTGGATGAAAACCAGATCAGGATGGTAAACAATGCCACTCCTTCCAGCAGTGCTTCATAAATTTGTGATGGATGCCTTGGTAACAAATCTGCTGTATAGAATTGCACGGCCCAGGGTACATCGGTAACTCTTCCCCATAATTCCTGATTTATGAAATTACCGATGCGTCCAAAAAAAAGACCCGGCGGTATCAGCACCACCAGAAAATCAAATACTGCCAAAGAGTGATGACCCTTATGTCTGGCATAAAACAGACAAGCAATAATTACCCCAATCACTCCCCCATGGAATGACATTCCACCATCCCAGATTGCAAATACCGACAAGGGTTGTTCGAGCAAGGACGCGGTCTGGTAAAACACCATATAGCCGATACGCCCTCCAAGAATTACCCCTAAGGCCACATAGAACAGTAAATCGCCAACCTCCTGTGGCTGAAAGTTGTTTTCAGATTTTGATGCTCTTTGGTACCCTATCCACCAACCCAAGGCAAAGCCAATTACATACATCAATCCATACCAGTGAATAGAGGCAGGACCAATGGAAATTGCAACGGGGTCGAAATTAGGATGGAGAATCAATTCGCAGAACCTTCTTTTCTGATCCGTTATACATCAGTCGGCATCAGGAAGTATTCTATCTGGGGTTGGGCATTGCTGCAAAGACTGTTCGACATGTCGGTCAAAGTGCCTCGACACGAATCTCCAGCAGGGTTCTATCGCCAAACACCATGCCGATCAAGTGAACCGGTTCTCCACGACCCCGATACTTCTCTGCATACCCTTTTTCCCGTATCTGCTTGATTGCACTGTCGAGTCCTTGTTTGGTTTCTGTCTTGTCTTTCACCATCTTGAACTCCAACACGAACACCTGACCTTCATGCAGTAGCACCGTGTCCGAACGGCCATGGCTTGAAGCCTCCTCTGCCCGAAGATCCACTTCCGTGGTCCGGAAACCCATGTACAGCAGGCTTGCATACCAGGACTCGTAGTGACCGAGATCGCCACTGTCATGCCAGGAATGGGGAATCTCCGCAAACAGTGTCTGAACCTTCTCCCGGAACAGGGAAAAGTCGTTGGCACCGAGAGCTTCAACCATGTCCCCTCCCGCGGTCGCCACTTCCCGGCCTCGTCCGGTCAGGTGCTCGGCCAGACCTGCATTGAAACTGCTCTGCACCTCGAAGTTCGGATAGTCCAGATG
>JAJEAV010000072.1 GCA_022822625.1 Gammaproteobacteria bacterium
GTGGTCGGATTACCCCAATTCGGACAAGGTCAGCTCGATGCCTCGGCGGAGCATGTGAACCATATCATCTATCTGATCACGGTTAATGATCAAGGGGGGAGACATCACACACATGTTGTAGATTGGTCGAACCAGCAATCCAACAGATTGACATTTCTGGTCAATCCGTTCTGCAAGTTCGTAACTGTCCGCCAGCAACTCTCCATCCTTGCTGTAGTCCATACACTCAATGCAGGCCATCAGACCCACGCCGCGGACATCCCTGACTACTGGAAGATCATTCAACTCCTTCAGTCTTTGCTGGAAGTAAGGTTCTATGTCCCTGACATGTTCTAGAATATTTTCACGTTCCAGGATCTCGATGTTCTTGAGTGCAGCCGCACATGCAACCGGATGTCCGGAATAGGTAAATCCATTTGAGAATACGGAATCGGGATTTTTTTCCGCCAAGGTTGAAAGCAATCGGTCTGAAACCAGGAAAGCACCAAGCGGGATATATCCAGAGGTGATTCCTTTTGCACAGGTGATGATATCCGGAGTGATATTGAATACTTTTTCGGAGGCAAAAAAGTGCCCTAGGCGACCAAACGCGGTGACCACCTCGTCTGAGATATATACGACATCGTGCTTTCGGCAAACTGCAAGACACGCAGCGTGATATCCTTCTGGTGCGAGAAGAACACCACCTGATGCGAGAACCGGTTCAGCGATGAACGCCGCAACGTTATTGGCACCAAGGTCAAGAATTTTTTGTTCGAGTTCACTGGCCAGCTGACTGCAATAATCTGCATCACTCATTCCATCGGGTTTGCCAAGCAGGTTTGGATCTGAAATATGATGAAAAGTATCGTCCTTGTACTCCAGATTAATCTTGTCACTCCATTTGCCCGATGCTGAAGCAGCCAGATAAGTACTGCCATGATAGGCATTTTTTCGTGAGATGATGTGCTTCTTTTCGGGTTTGCCTAGGGCGCTGTTTCGAAACATTACAAATCTGAGTGCTGAATCTACTGCAGTCGACCCACAAGTAGCAAAGAACACATGATTAAGGTCTCCGGGTGAGATCTGGCTGAGCTTGCGGGCGAGAGTAGATGCCGGGCTATTGGTCAGGCTCCAAGGGCTTGAGTACGTCAACTTCATGACTTGTTCCGAGATAGCGTCGGCCATTTCCTGGCGGTGATGGCCGATATTGACGCACCACATTCCAGCTGGCGCATCGAGCAATCGATTGCCATCCGAGTCTTCGATGTAAACCCCTTTGCCGCTTGTAATTACGGTTCGGGTATTTTGATCCAGTTGGTGCAATTCTTCCCAGGGATGAATGAACTGGTTGTCCTTTTGCTGAAGAGCGCAAGTATCTGTTTCGATCATGTTGTAATATAATCTTTGAAGTTGTGAACGAGCAACCATTGTATCATTGACATCAGTTGCCTATTCAGAAATATTCGGGAATTATATGGACGATATCTCATCAGGTAGTCTGGATCTCCCGAGTTCCACTCGGAAGTAATGGAATTAGGGATATTTTTGATGTGGGGATGTCGGAATATATGCAGGGTGATTTATAGATGAAGGCGAAAATTACGAGTGCAATCGTTTTTGCAGCAACCTTGATTGCTGGATCTGGACTTGCCGACACGGTGAAGTGGGACATGGCAAGTGAATTTCAGAATACATCCATACATGGACAAGCGCAGCAAGTATTTGCCGATACTGTTTTCGAAGTCTCAGATGGATCGATAGAAATAACCAATCACTTCGGCGGTTCTATTGGATATAAGTCCAGAGAACATTTTGATGTCGTCGCTGACGGAACCCTGCAAATTGCCAATACCTCCATGGGGCAAGTTGCCCAAATTGAGCCGATCTTCCTGCTTTCCTCGTTACCGTTTCTTGTCGGTAATATGAAGGAAGCAAATCTGCTCTGGGAGATGGCAAAACCAGCCTATGAAGAGGCCTTTGCCCGAAATAATCAGATACTGCTTTATGCATCACCATGGCCCCCGGCCGGTATCTGGGCAAAGCAGTCGGTAGATTCCACCGAAGATCTCAAGGGGTTGAAAATTCGTGCATGGGATGCTTCGGGCACGACAACTCTGAAGGGTGCCGGTGCTATCGCCATCCAGACGAGCTGGGCTGACGTAGTGCCTCAACTTGCGACTGGCAGAATTGATGCCGTGCTGACATCGGCGGAGAGTGGCACGAACGGTAAATTCTGGGATCAGGGCCTAACTCATTTCTCAGCCGTCAACTATTCAATGTCGTTGAATATGACGCATGTCAACAAGGATGCCTGGAACGCTCTGAACAATGATCAGCGATCAGCCCTGATGAAGGCGGCACAAGTTGCCAGCAAAGTGGCCTGGGGAGCATTAACCAACCGAGTTGCCGAGAATTATGTGGAAATGAAGGCCAATGGCATTACTGTGATTGATCCGGTACCCGACGACTTTCTTGCAGCACTCTCCGCTGTCGGTGAAGATGTATATGCCGACTGGATCGTGAAGGTTGGCGAAGTCGGACAGAAAATCCTTGATGATTATCGTGCCGCCAGAACAAACTGACCCTGATTTCGTCGATTAAGCGGGATGCTGTCGGGGACCCAAGAATGACGGGAAGCAGGTTCAAGGCAAATGGAATATCCGGTCCACTGGAGTATCTATTGATAAAAAGGCGCTTCTCCTCTGGGGCGGGTCTTGAATCGCCTGTGTGACCAGAAGTATTGCTCCGGTGCAATATCAATCAGTTTTTCGATCACCTCGTTCATTGAGGTTGCATCTTCAATTGCATGACCGGTTGGAAAGTTCTGCATGGGTTTGTCGAACAGTACTTCAATCCTGTGCCCTGACCTGGATATAGTCGCGATACAGGGAATAACCACCGCCTGGGTCATTTCGGCAATCCGGCCGAGAGACCCGAATGTCGCTGTCGGAATGCCGAAAAAAGGTGCGAATACTCCCCAACCCCCAGAGTCTTGGTCAGGAAGGTAATACAAGGGTATGCCTTGTTTCATATCCTTGATCAATTCCCTTTGCAGACCTCTATGCTTGTGCAGTCTGCCCTTGAATCGACACCGGCGTTGACGAATAAAGTCGTCAACGCGCTTATCTCGATTGGGTTTGTATACGGCAGACATCTTATAGCGGGAGAATAGCCAGATACCGAGGATTTCGAGGTTGGTAAAGTGGGGTACAAGCAAGATGATATTTTCCCCACGCTTAATGCTGTTTTCGAGATATTCGATATTCCTGATTTCGATGAGTTTTTCGATACGGCTTGCGGAAGACCACCAGGCAATCGAAAGAGTCATAATTCCAATCAACATGTGTTGGAAATGTGCCCTGGAAAATTGCCTTACTTCCTGGCCAGAGTACTCTGGAAAGCACGCAGAAACATTCCGCTCAGTAATGTTTCTGCGTGAGGGGAGAGACCGGTAGACCAGAGGCCCCAAAAGCTTGCCCAGCATGGAACAGACCGACAGGGGCAGCAAACTGAATCCCCGGGTGATTATGGCGATGAAGAAAACCTTCATAATGGTGAGATTACCGGTTAGTCAGGCTGTGGTGAATCATCTGGAGAGGTGCGTTGATGATGGAGTGTATAAAGCGTTTGGGTGTTTTGCCAGATGCAATGAACCCATTGGGAAAATTGATTGGTGGGTTTGTGCAATCGACATACAATTATGTAACGCTCAAGGACGTTGTTTGGCAAATCGGGTTTCAAGATAGCCTAGCGCCAAAAATTGCATGATTAAAAGCGGCCTCGTGTCCAGTTTTTTCCTGATGCCCAGACATGCAAAAATATCGTATTTGCCCATTGGTCATCAGACAGGTTTCGGTTATGATTCAAAATTGAATCAGGATTTAGAACTGTAAATGTTCATTATAGTTTACAATAAGATACCGAGATAAATTATTTTGAAGGATCAATTTACGGATAGCCAATTGTTTTCATAAATCATGCCTCTCATTACCATTTCCCTGTCGAACAATATCTAGATATCAACAAGTTCGATGTAATGGTCATTCGTAGACAACCTCGCCATAAAGGATAAGCGGAAAGTGCTCGAACATCTACCGCTGACATTCGAGATTATTGGAGTGCTGTCCATTCTGGTGCTGACAGTTTGTCTTTTTGCATTTGAGGTGGTGCGGGTCGATGTGGCGGCCATATCGATAATGGTGCTGATCGGACTAACCTCACTCATTCCAGGATATGAGGGACTGGTTGATTCTGGACAGTTGTTCAGCGGGTACTCCAGTAATGCGGTCATATCCATTATTGCCGTGATGATTATTGGTGCCGGCCTGGACCGTACCGGAATCATGAGCAAGCTCGCGAACACCATCTTGAAGCTAGGTGGCACTACCGAAGGCCGGGTTATCTCCATCGTCTCAGGATCGGTCGGAATAATTTCGAGTTTTCTGCAGAATATTGGTGCTGCTGCCCTGTTTCTTCCGGTGGTCAATCGAATTGCCCGGCGCGGCAATCTACCGATCTCCAGACTGTTAATGCCCATGGGGTTTTGCGCAATACTCGGTGGAACAATAACCATGGTGGGATCAAGTCCGTTGATTCTCCTGAATGACTTGATTGTCAATGCAAACGATGCGGCACCGAATCGCGAGGAAATCGAGCAGTTGGGATTGTTTTCGGTTACTCCGATTGGTATAGCCCTTTTGACGATGGGAATATTTTATTTTCTGGTGCTGGGGCGTTTCGTATTGCCGGTTGTCAAGGACAAACCAGCAGAATCGGGAAACATGCTTCGCTATTTTCGAGAGAGTTACGGGATCGAGGGTGAAGTCTACGAATGTGTCGTTACCAATGAAAGCCCCCTGGTTGCACACAAAATGAGGGAAATTGACGCAGCGGGAAGAGCTGGCTGGATTGTTGCCATCCGATCGGGTAATGAAATGACCGTAGCGCCAAGAGGCGATACCGAGTTTTGGGTTGGAAGCGAAATGGCAATCATGGGGCGACGCGATGCGGTCATTGAATTTGCAAATGAATATGCGTTGCAGGTCAAAAATGAAATGAAGGTTTTTGCTGACGTGTTGAGCCCGGGTAATGCCGGAATCGCGGAAGCAGTTATACCGCCTCACTCATCCTTGATAGGCAAGTCAATCAAGGATATTGGACTTCGGAACCTGTATGGGGCTACTGTATTGTCCGTATTTCGAGTGGATGAGGTGATTGACCGGGGACTTGCAGATCTGGAACTCAAGGCAGGTGATACCCTGGTTCTGCATGTCAAGTGGGATGACTTGGGCACCATAGCCGATGCCAGGAATGACTTTGTGGTGGTGACTGATTTTCCACGCAAGGACGAGAGGCCGGACAAGCTGGTCTATGCTACAGCCTGTTTCTCTCTTACCCTGTTTCTGGTCCTGTTTTCGGATATCCGGCTGTCAGCAGCACTGATGACTGGTGCAGTTGGCATGATTCTGACTGGCGTAATCAAGATCGAGGAGGCCTACAACTCTATAGGATGGCAATCGGTCTTTTTATTGGCAAGCCTGATACCTCTTGGAATTGCTGTAGAAAATAGCGGAACAGCCGCATGGATTGCTCATGAAGTACTGTTCTATTTTAGTGATGCACCAATCTGGTCCTTGCAACTCGTTTTGGCGGTCATGGCTACCTTGTTTACCTTGGTTATGTCCAATGTGGGTGCCACAGTGCTACTGGTTCCACTGGCTATCAATATCGCTTTGGGAGTCAATGGCAACCCCACCGTATTTGCCCTGACCGTGGCTTTAGCAACCTCTAATTCATTTCTGATTCCAACGCATCAGGTCAATGCGCTGATTATGGGTCCCGGTGGCTATCGAGTTGTCGATTTCATGCGCGCTGGTGGAATCATGACCGTGCTTTTTCTTGCGGTCCTCATCTTTATGCTGAATTGGCTATACTCGTAAGCCCATTTACTGGCTACGGTGTTGGGACCTTGACTTGCTGGCTCATGCGTTTTGCCCAGATTTCCGGCCCGGTTTTATGCACGGCTTCACCACGGCTATCGACCGCAACCGTGACCGGCATCTCTTCAACCTCGAACTCATGGATCGCTTCCATTGCCAGATCTTCAAAGGCCAGAATACGGGAAGACTTGATTGCCTTGGATACCAGATAGGCAGCTCCACCGACTGCGATCAGGTAGACAGCGCCATGCTGACGTAGCTTATCGACTGTGTCAGATCCACGTTCCGCCTTGCCGATCATGCCAAGGACACCGGCTTTCTCAAGCATCATATCGGTAAATTTATCCATGCGCGTTGCAGTTGTGGGACCGGCCGGCCCAACTGCTTCTTCACCGACGGCGTCGACTGGGCCCACGTAGTAGATGAAGCGGCCCGAGAAATCCAGCCCATCAGGTAAAGGCCGTCCTTTTTCATAATACTCGGCAATCCGTTTGTGAGCAGCATCACGACCCGTAAGCAATTTGCCTGAGAGTAGAAGCGTCTGTCCGGGCTGCCATGAGCGTATTTCTTCCCGGGTCACGGTATCAAGGTTGACCGAAAGGGTTTGGTCGGATGTTTCCAGAGTAATCTCAGGCCAATCCGCAAGTTTGGGAGGGTCGAGATAAGCGGGACCGGAACCATCGAGGGTGAAGTGGGCATGTCGAGTCGCCGCACAGTTGGGAATCATGGCAATCGGCAGTGAAGCAGCATGAGTGGGATACTCGCGGATTTTGACATCCAGAACTGTGGTAACTCCACCTAGTCCCTGAGCACCGATGCCGAGGAGGTTTACCTTCTCATGGATTTCAAGGCGCAATTCTTCGATGTGATTTTGCGGTCCACGCTCAATCAGTTCATCAATATCGATCGATTCCATGAGCGATTCCTTGGCGAGTACCATGGCTTTTTCGGAACTGCCGCCGATACCAATTCCGAGTACGCCTGGCGGGCACCAGCCCGCACCCATGCCAGGGAGCGTCTTCAGGACCCAGCCAACCAGGTCATCGCTGGGGTTGAGTATTGCAAAGCGACTCTTGTTTTCTGATCCGCCGCCCTTGGCCGAGACCACAATATCAACCTTGTCACCCTCAACCATTTCAACATGGATTACCGCAGGAGTGTTGTCCATGGTGTTTTTTCTCTCTCCGATAGGCGGTGAGACAATCGATGCGCGAAGCGGGTTTGAAGGGTCCAGATAGGCCTTCCTCACGCCTTCATTAATCATGTCATTCAAGGGTTTTTTTGACTCCCATTGAACAGACATGCCCACTTTGACAAAGATCACCACAATCCCGGTGTCCTGACAAATCGGGCGTCTGCCTTCAGCAGACATTCGTGAATTGACCAGGATTTGCGATATGGCGTTTTTCGCGCTTTCCGATTCTTCTCGGAGCCATGCACGGTGCATAGCCTGAATAAAATCTCGAGAATGGTAATAGGATATATATTGCAGAGCGCTGGCGACGCTTTCTATGAGATCATTTTCCTTGATTACAGCCATAATGGATTCAGTCTGTGGATATTCTTCAAGTTGATATGGTGTGTTACCCTGAGCATACCCCTTTTACTTTATTCAGCCATACCGTAATAGACATTGTAGCAATAAAAACGAATAGGTTATCAGACTGTGCCATTGAAACCTCATGGAGGATTTTGGTTCGTTGCAGGTCAAGATTCCGTGGGTTGATGTATTGACTGGTTGAGTGCTGCTCTGAAATCCGGATTGAATCCGTGAACAATTCTTGTTCAACAACGGTTATGGTTGCAGAGCAGATTCCGGGCGTGATGAATCACCTGACAAGGGTCTCGGGGGTGCTCTTGACATCGCGACAATAGCAACCTTGACGCTTCCAATTTAGCAGGATATTATGCGTTTTGTTTAATTTCCACCTTTGAGCAGAACAGATGATCGTGCTGTATATTGGACTAATGTTGTTCATCGCAATACATCTTGTTCCGTGTGTTGTTGCATTGCGTGGTTCACTTGTCGACATGCTTGGTGAAAAACGCTACAGGGAAGTTTTTTCTGCTGTCAGCGCTACGGGATTAGTGATGATCATTTGGAGTTATTCACAAGCCCAGTATATCCCAGTATATCAGCCTCCGGGTTGGGGCAGTTCACTGAGCCTTGTCGTCGTGCCGATTGCCTTGATCTTGTTTGCCGCGGCCAATATGCCCACACATATTCG
>JAJEAV010000060.1 GCA_022822625.1 Gammaproteobacteria bacterium
GGTTTTTACGGCACAACTAACTCAAGTTGCCTTGCCGTTTGTGGGAGTTCCGGCGATGTCGGTATGCACCAAAGCGGACCATGCCCCACTGGGTGTACAACTGGTTGCTGCACGTTTCCGGGAAGATATCCTGCTTGATGCTGCTCAGGCTATCGAAGATGCCTGTGGGAAGGTTTCGATTGCAGATATTTGAAGCACACCGATAACAGGTGATGCTGTTGTTTACAGTGGGTTGAAGTAAAGTCATATGCATGTGTAAAAATATTACACATGCACATGATTTATGGGGAATAGGGTAATAGCCAGAGTTCAACTGATAATCCATGATGAAGACCATAATCGGTATTATTACAGGCAAGGCAGAAGGGAGTGGACATTGAGTGCATGATTACGTGCCGCCGCGGATGAGAGACTTGAAAGAACCCCCCAATCCAGTTCCTTGGTTCCATTGAGGACATTCAGGCTTTTTTCGTTGAGTGCGACAGCCGTGAAACCGATGATCCAGAGCCTGACTGGGAACAGCACCTTCCCGTACTTGACGAGTTTTAACGCAAGGTGGGTAAAGCACATAATCCTTGTCGATACCAATGTTTTATGTATGCAGTCGGCCGGGAACATCCATTAAAATCCCCGGATCGAGAATTCTTCCTTGCTGCCTGTCGGGACCGGGAGCAATTGGCTACATCAGCTGAAGTATTGCAGGAGTTGACTTATTGCTATCTGTCCATAAATCGAAGAGAAATTCTGGATGCCTCGCTGTTGCTTATCAAAAAAGTGCAAATTCAAGTCTGGATCCGGAAAGTGCAGATGTATACCTTGCCTGCCAGCTTCATGATCAGTTTCCCGCCCTTTCAGCAAGAAGCTTATTCTGACTTTCCTGAAGCAAGAGTTTCAGATCGGTGGTTTCATCACTGACCTGATTCATGGGCGGATTGATGCCCATCTCAATCATCCGCCTACCGAACGCATAGGATTTGGTGTCACTCATGGCATCAACAGCGATCAAATCATCGTTCTGGTAATACCACACGGATCGGCCTCCGGTAGCACTGTTATCTCGAATGACGGTTTGTGTGTAACCTTGACTGAGTCCTGCGATCTGCAGCATGCAGTCGTATTGTTCAGACCAGAACCAGGGAGTTGATGTATATTGATCATGCTTTCCTGACAGAATCCGTGCGATCAAATCGCCCTGGTCTGCAGCGTTCTGGACCGATTCTAGGCGAATCCGCTGGCCGTGCCTGACAAAACTCGTACAGTCTCCCGCAGCATAAATATCGGGAATTGAGGTCTGGCAGGTCTCATCCACTGCGATGCCATTTTCACATTCGATACCGGCGGTTTCTGCAAGCTCGATATTGGGCACTGCACCGATTCCGGTCAATACGGCATCGGCCTCAATGTACTCGCCCCGATCCAGTTCAACGCTCTGGACAACCCCGCATTCACCATGTATTCGGGCAAGGCCAGCCGATTCAAGAATATTGACTCCATGGTCCTTGTGCAGGGTGCGAAAATACTCCGAAGTTTCCACTGAGGCAACTCTCTGCAATATACGATCAGCCATTTCAATGACCGTTACGACATGTCCAAGCGTCCTGGCAGTTGCAGCAATTTCGAGTCCTATGTAACCCCCTCCGACAATCACGAGTCGATGCTTTCCATCCAGATAGGCCGAGAGTTTGTCGGCATCATTGATGCTACGAAGCGTGAACACGCCTTTCAGTGACCCGCCCACCTCATCCGGCAAGCGTCTGGCACGGCTTCCCGTACACAAAATCAGTTTTTCATATTCGATTGACTCGCCGGAATCAGTAACGACCTGCTTTTTTTCCGGTGCAAGCTCCCTTACTCGGGTTCCGAATCGGGTGTCGATGCCATTGTCATCATACCAGTGAGATTGACGAATCCACAACCGTTCGCGTTGAAATTCACCCCTTAGGTATTTCTTGGAAAGTGGTGGACGTTGATAGGGAGGTGCATGTTCCTCGCCAATCAGCAATACCGGCAGTCGGTCAGCGTGCATAATGTAGCGTGAGGAGAAGGAAGCTGCAGCCTGGCCTGCTCCCACAATGACAATCGGTTTCGTCATTCTATTCTGATTTCAATAATCAAGGATTCTTCACAAGCCCAGGATCGGGTTTTCACTCACCATGCTGATTGTAGCACCGGAGACTCATGTGAGCACCAGAGTCGTTTCCGTACGAGTGATTATACTGCTGAGAGTTAGCATGGAAGTGATTCATTCAGATTCTCCTCTGCCGCCTTTTGGATAATCTTCCACAACTCTTCAACATGTTCTCGGGTAGTCATTATGGCACCGATCGAGACGCGTACCATCCATTGTCCGTTCAATATGGAGGGGGTAATCAGGGCCTTCCCGGAATGGTTAATGGCGTGGACCCAGTTCAAGTTATGATTATCGAGATCATCTCCTGTTACCCCTTCGGGTTCATGCCGGATACAGACCATTTGCAGGGTAACCGGAGCCACCACTTTCCAGTTTGCGGCATCCGTGACTTGTCCGGCCAGCCAGCGTGCATTTTGCATATCTCGCCGCATCAGGGTGCGAACCTGTTCAATCCCGTCAATCTCAAGCATGAAAAGAAGCTTGAGGGCGCGAAAACGTCGCCCCAGAGGGATTGTCCAGTCGCGTAACTGGGTCGTTTCCGACCCCGTAGCAGATTGCAGATAACTGGGGTTGGTGGACATCACGGATTTGAGCATGTTCGTATCTTGCACATACATCAATGCACAGTCGGTTTGTGCGCCAAACCACTTATGCGGGTTCCACGAGATTGCATCCGCCTGTTCAATACCCTGCATGAGATGTCGACATTCTGGAAGAGTGAGGGCACTTCCAGCCATTGCCGCATCAACATGTAGCCAGATGTTGTGCTGTTTTGCGAGTTTCGCAATCTCTTCCAGCGGGTCGAAAGACAGTACGCCAGTTGAGCCTGAAGTAGCAACAATTGCAGCCGGCAAGCATCCTCCATCCAGATCTTCCCGTATGGTCTCGGCCAGTGCTTGAGGCAGCATTGCGAAAGTGTCGGGACTTGTCCCTATATAACGTATGTTGTTGAACCCGAAACCAGCCAGCAGGGCGGCTTTTTGAACGCTGGAATGTGAGTGTTCCGTGGTGTAGACAATCAGGGTTTTTTTTTCACCTTGCAGGCCATCATGATTCTGGGACAGATTGGTGGCATGCTCACGAGCTACGATCAGCGAGGCCAGACAGGCCGTGGATGCCGTATCGTGAATACATCCAACCCATTTGTCGGACAGTCCAGTCAGCTGGCGCATCCAGTCACAGACCAGCTCTTCGACCTCGGTCAGGCTGGGGCAGCTTTCCCAGGAAATGCCCAAACCGGCGAGACCGGAACTGGTGATATCGCCCAGTACCGATGATAGCGCTGCATTGGATGGAAACCAGCCGTAATACATCGGGTGTTGCACATGGGTCATGCCGGGCATGATCTTCTCTTCAAGCATCCGGATCATTTCTGCGTTGGACGCCTGTCGCTCTGGCGGTGTGAGGGGAAAGGACTTGCGTACATCACCGGGCTTGATCTGCGAGCGAACCGGATACTTTTCGATATTGCTTCGATAGTCTGCGATCCAGTCAATCAGCAAATGTCCCATTTTTCGAAATTCTTCAGGAGTCATGGTTGGAAATGTCCGAGTGACAGATGGTTATTCCTATGATGGATCAGGCACGTTCGATATATTCCCCGTTATCGGTGTTGACCCTGATTTTCTCCCCGACATTGATAAATGCTGGAATGGTAATCCGGTGACCGGTTTCAAGGATTGCGGGTTTTCCACTGCCGGATGCGGTCTGGCCCTTGACCACGCTTTCGGTTTCGACCACTTCGAGAATCACCGAGGCAGGCAATTCAATCGCTACTGGCATGCCGCTGTGGAAGTTGATCTGGACCGGGGTGTTTGGCATCAGAAAGGGAATTTGTACTTCCAGATCGTTTTCGGTCATGGTGATTTGTTCGAAGGATTCTACATCCATGAATACGTAGTTGGGACCGTCCATGTACAGATACTGCATATTGCGAGGTTCGATAAAGGCTTTCTCCATCTTGTCCTCGGAGCGGAATCGCTCATTGAGTTTGGTGCCGTCACTGATGCACTTCATTTCGAGTTGCACAAAAGCGCCCCCCTTGCCCGGTTTGACATGGTTTTTTTTGAGTACTCGAAACAGTTTATTTTGGTACTCTAGTAAACTGCCCACACGGGCATCGAATGCCGATATTTTCATGGATAGAGAATGGTCAAGAAGATTAATAAGAGGAGTGGTGCGTATTTTAATTCCCAGACACAGACGGTTCAATCTGATTCGAGCAGTTCATGAGCGGGTCCATTCAGCGGATTTGCCCCTCAATGGAAGTCGGAGCTTGCGACATGGTTAATGTTCCTTCGCCTTTTGATGCGAAATCCTTCCTGAAACATGTTACCGGGCAACCGGGGGTTTATATATTTGCCGATCAGGACGGGCATGCATTATACGTTGGCAAGGCGAAAAACCTGAAAAAGAGGATGCAAAGTTATTTTCGCAAGAGCAACCCATCCTTGAAAACTCGCCTGATGGTGGAGAAAATTCATCATGCTGAAACACAGACTACACGAACGGAAAGCGAGGCATTGCTACTCGAGAACAATCTGATCAAATCCAGACGTCCCCGTTACAACATCTCGCTTCGTGATGACAAGAGTTATCCCTATATCCGACTGGAACAGGACCACCAATTCCCCCGATTGACGTTTTACCGGGGGTCCAGATCCAATCCCGGCAAGTACTATGGTCCTTATCCGAGTGCTGCATCGGTGCGAGAGATGCTCGGTCATCTGCATAAGACGTTTCAGTTGCGACAATGCAGCGATGCATTTTTCCGAAATCGTTCCCGACCCTGTCTGCAGTATCAGATCAAGCGCTGCAGTGCACCGTGTGTGGGGCATATTGAGGCAGACAAGTACGCTGAGGATTTACGTCAGTCGATCGTGGTGCTGGAGGGCCGGGATGCTGTATTGATTGAAGAGCTGGCCGAGCGCATGGAGACGGCATCGAGAAACCTGAAATATGAGGAGGCAGCAATCTATCGCGATCGAATTGCCTCTTTACAGAGAATTCGTGAGCGCCAGTATATATCGGCAGGACAGGAAGATGCGGATGTAGTCGCGGTTGCTGTTGAATCAGGCATGGTCTGTTTCAATGTGGTCTCAATTCGACAGGGTCGCAATCTTGGTTCCCGATTGGACATTCAGTCGAATCCGCTGGATCGTACTCCCTCGCGATTAGTGGAAGATTTTCTGCCGCAGTTCTATTTGGGTACGACTATTCCACGAGAAATCCTGATTGCTGAAAAAGTGGATAACCGGGCCTCGCTCGAGCAGGTTTTTTCACTGGAGAGTGGCTATCGGGTTGCGATCAAGCAGCGGGTCAGAACACATCGAGCCAAGTGGGTGGAGGCCGCGAAAATCAATGCTCAGGACCGTTTGCGGCAGCATCTGAGTGAACGGGAGCAGATTGGTGGCCAGTTTGACGCGTTGGCCGGATATCTTCAACTAGCGGAGGCACCGCAGCGGATCGAGTGTTTTGACGTCAGCCATACCCAGGGCGAACGGATGGTCGCTTCCTGTGTGGTCTTTGACCGGGCAGGTCCGGTGAAATCAGCGTATCGTCGTTTCAATATTACCGGAGTTACCGAAGGCGATGACTATCAAGCCATGGCACAGGCGATTGAGAGGCGATATCAGAAGGTGCTGGAGAATGATGGACAGTTGCCGGACTTGGTCTTGATTGATGGTGGCAAGGGCCAACTGGGGGTGGCGATGGAAGTTTTCGAGCGACTTCAGATCAGTCATCTAATCCTGTTGCTTGCGGTATCGAAAGGTCCGGAACGGCGTTCTGGCCATGAAAAGCTGCATCTGGTTGGTCATGGTGTACCACGAGTACCATCAGCAACTTCTCCCGAGTCACATCTGGTTCAGCGGATTCGCGATGAAGCGCATCGATTTGCAATTGCCGGACATCGGCAACGTCGTTCCAGAGCACGAACATCGTCATTGCTTGAGCACATCGAGGGTATTGGCGAGAAAAAGAGGAGGGATCTGTTAAGGTACTTTGGGGGCATACGGGAAGTAAAGCGTGCCGGAATAGAGGAATTGAGCCGAGTGCCCGGGATCAGTCCGGTGCTTGCACGTCGGATTCACGATCGGATGCATGATGTTTAGCCGATCGGTTTGGCCAGTATTGGCTGTTGTTTCTGACGGTACAAATTACCCGTCTCGAAAAAGACCGATTCGCGATGTCTCCCGGCACTGCTGAAGACAGCATAAAGGTACGGCATCGCCTTGCTCGGTTATATCTGCAACTGGTTTGGAACCGCCGGAACCCCTGGCGTGCCATGGCTACTCGGACTAGTATTACAACGTGGATCGCAAGGCTTTGCAGAAAATGAAGCTTCTTTTGAAGGCATGTTTCTATTTATACCGTTGCGTTTGCGCCCTGGATTTTCGATCTTAACAATGACAAGGCCAATAATCCGGCAACTGCCGTAATGATCACCGATGACCACCATACGAACTGATACTGTGAGCAGATGACGAAGAGGCATCCTCCCATACCTATGCGACAACAGCCGTCTCCAATTGATGTCCGCACAGTATTAGCCCCATTGCAAAGCCAGTCACCCTCATCCCGACATGGGTTGCCAGCAATTCCAATTATGGAAAACATTTTCGATCAGATCAGGACAATATATTGCTTTATCGAAATGTTTTCCTGACCGGTTTCGTCACAGAACAATTTTTGACATTGTCCTGTCAGGAAGACAATGACAGGACAATCAGGAACACCCGTTCCGAATGACTGGGCTTGTTTCGTTTTCCTGCCCAGCAAGGCATCTCGAACAGTTTCCCAGTCTCAACGAAAAGATAAATATCATTACAAAACAATAGCCTATAAGATGCCGTCAAAAAATAATCTCCATAATTAGAATTGCTGTACACTATGCGCTTGATTATGCATAAAATGCTGTTTTGCTTAGGCCCGGAACTGCGACTGGCTTGAATGGCAGCACGCCTCTGTATTGGATGATGGAGATTTTCACCAAATGGAAGTCATGGGAGTCTGATGGTGCCACATCAGCCCTGAATCATTTGGAAATGCGGTTGTTGTCCTCATGCTGAATCTGCCCAATTTGCTGACCCTGTTCCGGATTGGACTAGTGCCGATTCTGGTGATTGTCTACTTCATCGAGATTCCTTATCGGGAGGCGGTGCTTGCGGGCATCTTTCTGCTGGCGGCCGTGACCGACTGGCTGGACGGGTTTCTGGCCCGGAGGCTGGGGGCAGTATCCGACCTGGGTTCCTTTCTGGATCCGGTTGCGGACAAGTTGATCGTTGCCTGTGTACTGGTATTGCTGGTTTCGGACCCCGGCATACTGGAGCGGGTGATTCATCCTGCCGTGTTTTCGGTAGCGGTGTGCGTGATCATCGGTCG
>JAJEAV010000083.1 GCA_022822625.1 Gammaproteobacteria bacterium
CGACCGATGATCACGCACACCGCTACCGAAAACACGGCAGGATGAATCACCCGCTCCAGTATGCCGGGGTCCGAAACCAGCAATACCAGTACACAGGCAACGATCAACTTGTCCGCAACCGGATCCAGAAAGGAACCCAGGCCGGATACTGCCCCCAGCCTCCGGGCCAGAAACCCGTCCAGCCAGTCGGTCACGGCTGCCAGCAGAAAGATGCCCGCAAGCACCGCCTCCCGATAAGGAATCTCGATGAAGTAGACAATCACCAGAATCGGCACCAGTCCAATCCGGAACAGGGTCAACAAATTGGGCAGATTCAGCATGAGGACAACAACCGCATTTCCAAATGATTCAGGACAGATATGGCATCACCAGACTCCCATGACTTCCAACTGGAGAAGACCCCGACAACCAGTGTACATTTCCAGCTCAATTCACCATATCGGAATGGTCAGCCGTATTAGGAGAGTATATCTACCGAGCCCACTCTCTCCAAATCATAATATTCTCCGATATCATTATGATCCCGACACAAGGGAATTACTGTTTCCAGCGTGAATTGAGCCTGTAGGAGTTCTTTGAGGCCCAGGTACAAGATGATCAGGAGATGGTTATCACGCCAGAAATGGGTAAACCCTCTCGAAGAGGGCCGGGAGTCTCTTGGACTTGCCGCTTATAATGGAACGTCAACGACATCCGTGTTGAAGTATACTCCATGGAAATGAAAATCGACCGGGACTGTTCCTCGGCCGAACCCGCCCCGGCGAATTTGCATCATTCTAGATTGTGAGACTACCATGTCCCTGACCCCATCCAACATGCTTCCTATCGGAACCCTGGCTCCCGATTTTTTGCTTCCCTCAACCGAGGGAACAACCGTCGACCTATCCAGTCAGCGTGGTGAAAAGGGAACAGTGGTACTGTTCATCTGCAATCACTGTCCCTATGTCATCCACATCGCCAACGCCCTAGCCGGAACCGCCCAGAAATACATGGCGCAAGGTATTGGCTTTGTTGCCATCAACAGTAATGATACATCAGCGTTTCCTGAAGATGGCATGGAATACATGATTCGTGAAAAGCGAGACCGCAACTATCCGTTCCCCTATCTTCTCGACGATTCGCAGAAAGTAGCCCAGTCCTATGATGCTGCCTGTACTCCGGACATCTATCTTTTCAACAGTGACCTCCGGCTGGTGTATCGAGGACAATTCGATGACAGTCGTCCTCGTCGAATTTCTTCCGGAAGCTACGACTCCACCAGTGAACAGCCCACAGGCAAGGACCTCAGGACCGCCATGGATTGCCTTCTTGGAGGGTTTCCGGTTCCAAATGACCAAAAACCCTCAATAGGCTGCAACATCAAGTGGAAGCCTGGCTTCGAACCGTCAGGATAATCACTGCCGTCATTCGACGGTCAGCCTCGCCAAGCCGGAAGTTCCTGCAACAATTGTCTGATCGCTACTGCACGGACCTTCTTCGCCAGATCGCATGACGACTCTCCAGGATAAACCACAAAAAACGGTCCAGTCGCAAGTCAGCAAGAGCACTTTTCATGGAACGGGTAATTCCGGGAGTAGATGTCCGCTTGCATTCGATCCCCAACGATTCCTTCCTCTTGTCACCAACAGATCCAGTTCCACTTCCGTGTGGGTCGCCCAGAAGAAACAGCCATAGGGTCTGGCCCGATGGTCTCGATCGCCTGGGAGAAAGCAAAGACTTCTCAAGAGGTACCCAGTCCAGGGTGATTATTCCAGATCCGCTAAAATACCTCTTTGGCAGGTTGTTTTACCGAATCTGGGAAACGAAGCTAAAATTCTACCTCACGTTTTCTTGCCAGCAACAACCCATCACCAACAGCAATCATTGAACTTTCAACTCTTGTATCTTCATGAATCAAGCGCGTCAATTCACGAATTGCCTCGGTATCTTCTTCTGTATTGTCAGGGTCGGCTACCATACCTCCCCAAAACGTATTATCAACAACGACCAAACCACCCGGTCGCAGTAGTTGCAGAGAACGTTCGTAGTAAGCAACCCCATTTTTCTTATCGGCATCAATGAAGACCATATCGACAATTTCCCTGAAGTCGGATTCCAGTAATTCATCCAGAGTATCAAGAGCAGGCGCAAGACGAAGATCGATCTTTTGCCTCACACCAGCCTGTTCCCAATATGGTTGCCCAATCGATGTCCATTCCCTGGAGATATCACAGGCAATTAGCCTGCCATCCTCTGGCAATGCCTGTGCCATTGCTAAAGCACTATAGCCTGTAAAGGTTCCAATCTCGACTATGGTCGTAGCCTCCATCAATTTGACCATTAATGCCATGAATTGCCCTTGATCCGGGGAAATCTGCATCATGGAATGCTCCATGGTAGACGTTGTCTCCCGGAGCAAACGCAAAGATTCGGACTCATTCAGCGTATTGTCCAGAATATAGCGGTACATCTGTTCCGGGTTCTGGACCGGGTTCTTGGCCATAATCCTAATCGTTATATATTGTTCTTGGGTAGTTTATTGCCAGTGCCGATATATTCCCACCATCTGGCAGGTGATATGATTTGCCACTCTATAGACAACAGTTACAACGAAAATTCTACTTGATAAAGTGTAATCAGCCAAGAAAGTTCGGCATTGCTGAAGGCATCTGAATTCAGAAGTGTTTTTCAATTCTGAAATAGTGAAATGCCCAACTCCTCCGGCTATTACCCCGATATAGTCGGACAGGATTCGCATGAAGCGCGAGTTAGCGCAACCTTACAATATGACCGCCTTCCCCAGCAAGTACCGCCTCAAGATACGCCGTCTGTCTATCTTCTATTCCATGAATAGTGACCTCTTCTCTTGCGCCAATGTTCTCTAGTTTATCGCCAAGCCAGTCAGGGTAGTGGTGATAAAGTTGTAACGATACTATCTTCCACCCCAAGTCTGCCATTCTGCTCGCCGGATGATAATCAACCTTCCACTGCATACAAAGTGGGATAAAACCTGCAGCTGGCATGGTTCCATCTTTGCGGAATGCCACTTTCCACCGCAGTTCGTCACGGCTAGCCGAAATCGCTTCTCCGAGTGGTACTGAAGAAGACCTAACCAGTGATTCAAGGTCATACGTATTCACGGCCCATGTCAGCAGTCTAGGCGACTCTTCAAGGGCGTCTCTAACATTTGGATCATCCAATCCAAACCAGCGGGGGCGGTTAGGAGAATCCAGTGACCGGTCAATCGATATGACTTCAAGATAAACATGTTCGCCCAAGGCCATGACAGAGTTATGCGTGCCCATGAATTTGTGTTGTCCACCTCGCGGTATATCAACTCCCAGCTTGTCCCGAATATACCCAACTCCCTGATCATGGGTTTTCGCTGCAATGACGATATGATCCAGTCTAGAAGATATCATGAGTTTGAATTAAGTAGAACATAAGGCAGAACTTGGAATCGAAGGTTTCGTAAATTGGCCTAGTTTTTTCGTCAGAAACTCCTGTTTTGCCCCATTCTGGCAGAATCTCATGCCGAAAAAATCATCCGAAAAGTAGAATCGAATCAACTGGAAATTGGTGGCACCTTAATCGAGGACCTGAAAATCAGTAATGCGCCTCGAGAACCGGGAAGTGTACGGTTTACCAACAGGTTTAGGATTCCTCATGATTAGACTTCCGTTTTTTAATCCAGATGCCAATATTGACTAAGCCAAGGAAGTACGAAAAATAGAAGGGCATACCCAATCAAAGCTCGAGTTCCGTCTGCAAGAACCCAATTGACAAGATATGATGCGGAATGGCTAACCCCAGAATGATTCCGCAAAATATAGCAGTCCCGATTTCATTGAACGTCTCGTTATGTCTCTTCATTTTCTCTTTTCAACTGAAAATGGCACTTGTCGATTAAAGTGCTAAATGGAAATCATGGGCAGATATCCGATGATTATACCCATATCGGGAACAATCTTGGTCCGGCCTTTATTCGAAATAGGTTTCGTCAACCTCGACAGAACCACCGAATTTGTCATCGCTGTCACATTCAAACGCTTCACAGATCCGATATGCCAGATATCAGGCGGTTTTCTGCGCGATACCCAAATCCCAATGAAGTTTCATGCTGGACATCGCTTCGCCCCCGCTTGAGACTGCACATGAACCGAAGGATGTCTTCCGTCTGCAGAATTGTTATTCGGCTGAAAGCTGCAAACCTTCCTGAATAAGATCAGTTACTGCCCGACCGGTTCTATCAACACGAGCAATGTCTTCTATTCTTGGGGTCATAACATCCATCACAGAGTCATCAACCAAATCATTCCACAACCCATACACCGAAGTTAGGTTGATAATCATCATGTCTCGAGTGCTTGGTGTTTCCTCACACAATAGAATTCCTGCAATACGACGACGAATATCACGAAAGTGTACGCCATCCCCTGAAGTAAAATGATGTCTGCCCATGACAAAGTAACGACCTCCTGAGCGGTGAACCAGAATGCCGCGTTCAACCAAAAGATCGGACAATTCCTGTTGAATGGCATCAGCCCCGGCAAACAGGCGGTCCACCCAATCATTCACATCATGTCGAATTGCATTTTTTCCGGTCCAGGATAGTGCACGATCCAGAAACGGATATCCCGTCGTTGCCGGGTTGATAATGAACAGGTTTCCATTATCGATTCTTATTCGGTTTTGTTCACATAAATCAAGCATGATTGCACCAGCAATCATCCCACGTACGGACCGAGGAGACAGATGGTAATTGGCACATCCGTTGTCATAATGCAGGATTAACAACAAGACTTCCTCGCTGATAGTGATCATGAAAGATTTATCAGAGAGTGAATCTGCATCAGCGATCATTCTTAGATTGGTTTCTTTATCATGTTTTATCTCATTGAATATCATTGATTTGTTATTTTATTATTACATTAATGTTACAATTATATTATATTTACATTACATTTTGAGAATATTTTTTCAACTTGGTTATCTGGATGTATCCTTTTGCCAATATCACCGATGTAGTGCAACAATTGGTCTTGACCGGACTATTTTCAAAGACGCACTGACTGACCGTTCGACTCAATATCGACAATATCTTTCGAGAAGCATTTACATGAATGAATAGTTGGATATTCCAGAACCGGTTCAATGTACTTTATCGTTGGTTACTGCCGCATAAAGAAGATCTAATCACCGACATGTATTGATTTGCATGATTGAAAAAACATCAAACCACCCCATTACATGTTTTCATGCGTCAAAACCAACTGCCCCTTTGTACAATCCTCTGCTTCGATCAGTTCGCAATAATCATAGGAAAGTTCCATGAAACTACATATTTCCCTGAAAGTCGGCAATCTTGATCAATCAATTCAGTTTTATTCGACACTGTTTGACAAGTCACCGGATATCGTTCGTAAAGACTATGCAAAATGGGATGTCAAAGATCCCTGCGTCAACTTCGTGATTGAATCAGGACAAGGGGAAGTCGGATTTGACCACCTTGGCATCCAGGCCGAAAACCAACAGCAGCTGGACAATCTGATGGTTCGGATCAAGCAATCCGATCGGCCACAATTGGAACTCGAAACCACGACTTGTTGTTATGCAAGGTCCGACAAGGCCTGGGTCAGGGGCACCGCCAATGAACGATGGGAAGCCTTCCTCACACATAGCCATGACAGCGAAGAATATGGTCAGGACAGTGCTCATCTGCTACCGACTGAATAGAATCCCTTGAATCAAAACCACACTTGATGTATTCGAACAAACAGAAATATCTGGCCGAATTCATTGGCACGTTCTTCCTACTAGCCACGGTTATCGGATCAGGAATAATGGCCGAGAGCCTCTCTGGCAATATCGTTGCCTTATCCCTCCTCGGTAATACCATTCCTACCGGCGCCATTCTTGTCGTTCTCATCACAATGTTCGGACCTATTTCCGGCGCACATTTCAACCCGGCAGTTACTCTGGTTTTCCTGTTACGCCGGGAGATTAGCAAACTTGATTCTACGGTTTACATGGTGATGCAAGTTGCCGGAGGACTGCTTGGTGCAGTGGTGGCACACGCCATGTTTGAGATGGAAATTATCCAGGCTTCAGCAAAACTGCGAAGTGGAAGCGCTCAGTGGCTATCCGAGGGTATTGCTACCTTTGGCCTGGTATTGGCCATTCTCCTGACGTTGCAGTTTCGCAAGAATGCAGTAGCCATGGTTGTCGGCCTGTATATCACTGCCGCATACTGGTTTGTGGCATCGACTTCGTTTGCTAATCCTGCAGTGACTATTGCTAGAAGCTTCACGGATACATTCTCGGGAATATATCCAGCCCACGCACCGGCATTCATCGTTGCACAAGCAATCGGTGCACTCTGTGCACTTGGAGTCTGTTCGATACTATTAACCGGAACAGATGTTGAATCACGCTAATTCCACTTGCCCCGGGTCAGTTGGAATTAAATCCGTGTAACTCACGCATAGGCCTGCTCCACGAGTTTTTTCAACATCCTCTGCTGCGGGATTGGCACACCGTCCGGATGCGTTCTGCCGGTATCGCCAGCTGTTGAATCAGGTAGTCCCTGAAATCATCACTGTATGGTTGTTCCTCAAGTGCAAGAGACATGCATTTTAACCAGGCATCTCTTTTCGATACATCGATATCGAGATGCTGATGGACACCGGGAATACTGATCGACCCGTATTTTTGCTGGTATAACTTTGGCCCTCCTAGCCAGCCGCATAAAAACCGGGCCAGCTTATCTCGCGACTCGCCCAGATCTTCAGGGTGCATTTCACGGATATTTCTTGCCTCGGGAAGCTCCTCCATATAGTCAAAAAATCGTTCAACCAGCCTGTAGATACCGGGAGTACCACCAGCCGTCCGATAAGAAATGTCCCCATTTCCGTATTTTTGTTGTTCAGCAGACATTGCAGTTCATTCTGTTTAATTGGGAAAAACATGATCAAGGCCATCAGATTTACTGGCTGTGATGCAGATACTCGCCAGGGTTCGCTCTTCATCATACGGCCATGAAGTACCGCGATGCATAGTTGCACGCTCATCCCAGACGAGCACATCGCCAGGCAACCACTGATGGCTATAAATCCGATGCGGATCGGTCGAGAACTCGATCAATTCATTGATCAGTAACTTGCCTTCCTGTTCATTCATTCCAGCCACTCCATAGGCATGAGATGCCAGGTACAGTGATTCAGTTCCATTGACTGGGTTACGCCAAATGGCCTTCCACTTCGTATCTGGCCACATAGTGACTATATCAAGATTCGCCGCAGCTTCTGATACTACTTTGCGTGAATGCGCATATCGATGAAGAAATATCAGATTGCGGGTTTTTTCACGGACTTTCTCAGGCAGTTCACGCCAGGCGACACGACTAGAAACAAATTCTGTCGCACCACCGGATGACGGTATCACTCGTGCAGTCAGGATATTGGCCAGGGCTGGCGTGGGTAGAAATGTGCTGTCGGTATGCCAAAGCTGATTTGCCCTTTGATGCATAAATCTGGAACCTTCTTCATCTTCAAGATATCCATCTTCCCGGCGGTTTGACACAATCGATACCCGAACCTCGTGATTCTCTGGATGCCTCTCCCTGATTTCAATCGTACCAAAAAGACGTCCAAAGGCAAGATGGGATTCTTCATTCAGGTGCTGGTTACGAAACAGCAACAGGGAATGTTCTTCAAACGCTTCCCGTATTTGCGGAAAATGCAAGGCCGCTTCATGCAGGTCTATACCCTGAATTTCCACCCCGAAATCCTTATGGAGCGCTCTCATAGGTTCTCCTCTTGATTGCTTTCGTATATTATGATCAAAATCGACCAAACTTGAATGTCCCCCAGCCTGATTTTGGATTCAATGGTTGCCATCAAAACCTGCCATTCGGCTGATTTCAAGGAATCTGAAAGCGGAAAATCAAAGCCCACTGGGGGAAAGCCCTCACTTTGACCATGCCGAATCCTGGATAACAAAAGGAATTGATGCAAACCAAAATCAGGCATATGTCGGCAGCTGGACAGGGATGTGAATGCATCCCGGAACATTCTCAAGCGGGGCTGCCTGCTTGCCGGGTTGAAAATGGGGCGGAAGTCTGCCCTTCCCAGTGCGTCCGAGGATGTTCATCATCATGTCGCGGCCTTGGCCGGGCAGGACGCAGAACAGTATATCGTTACTTAAATATATAATTCCTCTAAACTACCGACTGCAAGAAGTACATGCAAAGTACGGATACTCTACCTATCACCTGGAATTAACCTCACCCAGCCAATCTTGTGATCATGTCAAAAAAGCCCTATCCCAATTTCGATCTCGGGCATCTCCATCGGCCAATTTTGACATCATCTCGCGAAGCGCAACTCTGGTTTGATCGAGGATTGATGTGGTGCTACGCGTTCAATCAAGAAGAAGGACTGGCATGCTTCAAGGAATCGCTGAAGCATGACCCCGAATGCCCTATGGCATCCTGGGGAATTGCCTATGCTGCCGGGCCGTTCTATAACTTCACATGGCGTGATTTCACCACAAAAGAAAAAACGGAGTGTATCCGGCTTTGTCGCCGGCATATCCATCGTGCACAGGACAGAATCGATCATGCAAATCCTCAAGATGCAGTTCTTATCCACGCCCTCGATGCCCGCTTTCCCATTGATCACACGATCTCGCAGGAAGAATTCGATCAATTGGACAATGAGTATGCGAAAGCGATGAGGGAGGCCTATCTCCAATTTCCGGAAGATCTTGACATTTCGGCATTGTATGTCGAGGCGATGATGATCCGAACACCATGGAAGCTGTGGAACATGAAAACCGACATGCCCTATGCAGGTGCTGATACACTGGAGTGCCTCCGGATTGTCGAACATGCCATTCAGGATTGCAGGAACAAGGATTTGGCGCCCCATCCAGCGATACTACACATGCATATCCATCTTCTGGAAATGTCGGGTGAACCTGAACGTGCCATGGAATCGGCAGATGCACTGTTCATGCTTTGCCCCGAAGCCGGTCACTTGAATCATATGCCCTCTCATATCTATGCGCTATGTGGACAGTATGACAAGGCCAAACAAGTCAGCATCAAGGCAATTGAGAACGATCGCAAGTATCTTGAGTATGCGGGGCCCTGCAATTTTTATACCACATCTCGAAGTCATGACCTACACATGATGATGTACACCTGCATGATGCTCGGTCAATTCAAGCCTGCTCTAAAGGCAGCCAGAGAGATGTGTGCGGAGCTTACGCCCGGCGTAATCGGGGACCCAAACCGCCCTCAGATGTGCATCACCATGGAAGGATACTATTCCATGGTGATGCATGTCTTGATCCGTTTCGGCAAATGGAAAGATATTCTGAACACTCCAATTCCAACACCCCCCGACCTGTATTGCGTCTCCGTAGCCATGCATCATTATGCACGAGCCATCGCTTATGCCACTCTGGGTTCGTTCGATGACTCCCTGGCCGAACGAGAAAAATTTATCGTGGCTCGTAGTCGAATTCCTGCTGAAAGGTATTTTTTCAATAATACTGCTCAGGATATTCTGGGCATCGCTGAAAAAATGATGGAGGGTGAATTGAAGTATCATCAGGGGAGATTTGACGAGGCTTTCCAAGAGCTTGCAGTAGCAGTAGAACGAGACGATAATCTGGAATATAGCGAACCAAAACCATGGATGCATCCACCCCGCCATGCTCTGGGAGCACTACTCATCGAACAGGGTCATTACCGGGATGCCGAAGAAGTTTATCGGGTTGATCTCGGCTTGACCGAAGGCCTTTATCGATGCGCCCAACACCCTAACAACATCTGGTCTCTTCATGGACTGTCTGAATGTTTGAAACAACACGAGAACTGGGATGAATGGGAAATGATCAACGCAAAATTGACAAAAGCACAAGAATTGGCGGACACCAACATCGTCTCATCCTGCTACTGTCGCAAACATACTCTGCCAGCATGAGAAATTTTCTGACAAGCCCTATTTCTCAGAGTGATGGTAAAAGCGAATGATATCGAACCCCTCCACAAGACTACTGATAAACGAATTTGCAAACTCCGCGCATCGCAATAATACGACTCGTTTATTTTCATGCGATCCGGAGCGCGCTCTGGACTTTTTGTCACACTGCCCCAAGTATCAACCGACGCCAGTCCTTGACTGCTCGAGTATGCCCCTGCAAGGTCATGTCAGGAACATCTGGATCAAAAATGAATCAAATCGAATGAATCTTGGCAGTTTCAAGGCACTGGGCGGAATCTATGCTGTCGCCCATGTCCTTCAAGACAAAGTTGAATCTTGTCTGGGTCGGGCGATTACTTCGGATAAATTACTGGATCCTGAAATTCAACAGTTCGCCTCAAAAACCACATTTGTGACAGCAAGTGCCGGCAACCATGGACTATCGGTTGCTACCGGGGCGAGACTGTTTGGTGCACATGCGGCAATTGTCCTCTCGCATAGCGTACCCCGTGAATTTGCAGATCGCTTGAACCAGATACCCTGCTCTGTCATCTGGCATGGGGAGAACTATGAACAGAGCGTTGCACATGCAGTCGAAATATCCAGAGAATCCGGACGAATATTGCTCGCTGATGGATCCTGGGAAGGATATACAGACCTGCCGGGTCTGGTTATGGAAGGATATTCCGTCATTCCCGAAGAATGCATGCATCACTTTCTGGCAGAAGATATTTGGCCCACACACATTTTTCTGCAAGCAGGCGTTGGCGGATTTGCCGCTTCTTTTGCTGCACATGTTCGATCATACTGGCCTGTCCAGCCAACCCTGATCATAGTTGAACCTGAATCTGCTCCGTGTATTATGGAGAGCGTTCGTCGAAAAAGTCTGGTAACCGTTGAAGGGCCGATTTCGGTTATGGGACGCCTGGATTGCAAACAGGCATCCTTGATTGCCTACGATACTCTTGTTGATGTGGCTAACGCATTCATGGTGATATCCGATGATGAGTCGACACTTGGCCGTCAATTCGCTCGAAATGCAGGCATTGAAACCACTGAATCCGGGGCGGCTGGACTTGCGGGGATGTTGATTGCATCAGACGAACCTGACGCCGCAACAAAGATTGGACTTGACTCAAACAGTCGGTGTCTCGTAGTAGTATCGGAACGAAAATAGGTCGCCCTTTCCAAAATGCCATGAACAGGCAGAACTCTTCGATTCCAGACTGATCGCAGTACTATCACGATCATCGGCAAACGAGTGGTGTTTGCACGTGAGTGGGGGGTCAGACTACTGCCTCATCAATATTCTGACCTGCCAATGCCTTTTGAACTTCAAACTCTACTACTTCTAATTCCTCGATAGTCAGGTGACAGGTAATCTGATGACCTGAGTTCAAGTCACGAATTGGAGGGTTCTGCTTTTCACAGGTTCCTTCTATACCCATAGGGCAGCGATTGAAGAATGGACAGCCAATGGAAGTGATTTCGACATCCTTTGCAATCCCGACCGACATTTCCCTTTTCTGCATGGTATCTTCAAGCCATCCAAGCCGTAACTCTGGGACAGAACTGATCAAAAGTCGAGTGTAGGGGTGATATGGGGGCGTTAGCACTTCATCAGTTGGTCCCTGCTCAACAACGCGGCCGGCATAGAGCACCACAACCTCATCTGCGAATGATGCTACGGTAGATAGATCATGGCTGATAAACACGAAGGAGACGCCGGTCTTGTCCCGCAATGCGGTCAGAAGTTTAATCACGTTTGCACCTACGATTGAATCGAGCGCGGAAGTTACCTCATCGCATAGCATGACTTCCGGATTGGCCGCCAGCGAACGGGCCATATTGATGCGCTGCTTCTGACCACCCGATAATTCCATCGGATAACGCGAGGCAAAGTCTGCCGGCAACTCAACCATCTCAAGAATCTCCACCACCTTGGCATGTTTCTGCTTGCCCTTCAAACCATGATAAAACTCAAGCGGCCGGCCGATAATATCACCGATAACCTGTTTTGGATTCAGGGCAGTATCAGCCATCTGGAACACAAACTGAATCTTCTGCAACTCCTCTAGTTTTCTGTTTCGGAGATCGCCTTCCAGTTCTACATCATCCAGTTCAATTGTGCCTCGGGCCTGTGGCAAAAGCCCCGCCATAACCCGTGCCAAAGTCGATTTTCCGCATCCTGATTCACCAATGATGCCAACCACATGACCGTTCATTACGGATATGTTGATATCCCGCAATATCGGAAACTTGGGCTCCCCATTGACTATGCCCCCATAACCTGCCGTCATGTCCGTAATACGGACCGCAGGGACGTCCCTTTCATGTTCCACTCCAACCGAACTTCCAAGCCCGGCCTGAGGTTTTGGACGCACAGCTGCCATCAGACGCTGGGTATAGACGTGTGTTGGATTATTGATGATTTCACCTGCAGTACCCTGCTCCATCACTTCACCGCCATAAAGCACCACAATATAGTCAGCGATCTGAGCAACAACTGCGAGATCATGAGTCACGTAGATGGCCGCCGAATTTTCTTCGTGGATAACCTTCTTGAAGGCCTTGAGCACCTCAATCTGTGTTGTAACATCAAGCGCCGTGGTTGGTTCATCGAGTACCATGAGATCCGGTTTGCCACAAAGTGCCATAGCAGCCATCAATCGCTGTAGCTGTCCTCCTGACACCTGATGTGGATAACGAAAGCTGATTCGTTCCGGATCGGGTAGTTCCAGTGCGTGATATAGCTCTATGGCACGTTTATCCGCCTCGCTTTGCGAGAGGATTCCATGTAAAACGGCTGATTCGGTAACCTGCTCACCGATGGTGATTGCCGGATTGAATGTTGCAGCAGCACTTTGGGCCAGATAGGCAACCTTTGATCCACGAATCTCCCGAGTCCGCAAAGGTTCTGCCTTGAGCATGTCTTCACCATCAACAAGAAATTCGCCACCCGTAAAATATAGGCCGGGTTTGGTATAAGCTAGAGATGCAAGTGAGATAGTCGTTTTACCAGAACCGGACTCGCCAATCAACGCAACCACTTCACCCTTGTGAATATCAAAGGAAACACCTTTGACAATCGGGATGATATCTCCATCATCATTTTTGGCGCTGATCTTTAGATCTTTGACTTCGACAAGTTTTTCTCTCTGCATCATCCTATACCATCTTGGGGGCGAGACTACCGCCAGACTTAGCCGAAATATCGTCGACAATTAGATTTATCGGGATGGTGAAAGTTGCAATTGCCAAAGCCGGCCAGATGGCCGCATAGGAACCGTATGGAAGACCTTGCAGATTCTCGCGTACCATGCTCCCCCAGTCAGCTGCGGGTGGCTGGACACCGAGGCCGAGAAAGCTCAGTGAGGAAATAAACAATACGACAAATACCAGCCGCAACCCAAAATCAGTGGCAAGCGGCATGGCAGCATTTGGTAACACCTCAGATCGAATTATCCACCACGCACCTTCACCACGCGCCTTTGCCGCCTCCACAAAATCCTGTACCATAATGTCCTGGCCTAATGCCCGAGCAATTCGGAATACACTTGATGCATAAATTATGGACGCTGTGCCAACCAGTACGGGTATCGAAGAACCAAGCCAAGCTATGGCAATCAGGCCTAACATGATGGTTGGTAAAGCCAGTATTGCATCATTGACCCGACTGATGCCCATATCAACCCATCCCCCTTTCACTGCGGCAAGAATTCCGAGAGTTATGCCAATGAGATAGGCCAACAAGGTTGAAGCCAGCGAAATACCAATCGTATTGCGTGCCCCGTAAATGACGCGAGACAAGGTATCTCGACCCAGATAATCCGTCCCTAGATAAAAGGTCCCGTATTCATTGGTGTGATATCCCATGAATCCATCATCACCATCAATATCCATTTCATGGAATGGCGAAATTGATGGGCCGATCAGGCAGATAATTAACCAGAAAACAACTATGCCCGCTGAAACCCTGCCCAATAAGGATAACTTAACTCGACGCTTCGGAGGTGCCGTAGGCAACTCATCGACCGCATCGATTTCAGTCAAAATATCTTTTTCTGGCATGTTGATTTTTTCGGCCAATTCAGGATTTTTGGTCATTATTCGGTTACATTATTTCGGATTGCGAAGCCGGGGGTTAGACATGATGGATGCAACATCTGCCAGAAGGATTAATGCCACATAAGTGCCGCAGAAGATCATTGCACAGGCTTGTACCAAGGGTAAATCCCGGGTCTGGACACCGTCTATCATTAGCTTTGCCAATCCCGGATACGAGAATATTGTCTCTACTACAACGACCCCGCTAACCAGATAAGCCAGGTTCAGGGCAATTACGTTGACAATCGGGCCAATCGCATTGAAAAAAGCATGGCGGAGGATAATACGACGACGAGGCACACCCTTCAGGATTGCCATCTCGATATAGGAGGAACTCATGACATTCAGAATACCAGCACGAGTCATCCTGATCATTTGTGCGGAGACGACGATTACCAGAGTGATTAGTGGCATCGCCATAGCCTGCATAAATTCAAGGAATGTTTCATCCCCTGTCAAATATGCGGTTGACGGCAACCAGTGAAGTTCAACTGCCAGAATCAGAACCAAGATTGTCGCAATGAAGAATTCAGGAACCGAGATCAGGCTGAGTGTGCCGAAGGTAACAATTCGGTCCAGCAGGGTACCCGGGTGCATGGCTGCCCATAAACCTAATGCAATTGAAATTGGAATGGATATGGCCGCAACCAGTCCAGACATTACCATGGTATTTCCGAGTCTTCCAGAAATCAGGCTCTCTATCGTTGCTCCACCAGCTTTGGAAATACCAAGATCTCCTGTGGCCATATTACCAAGCCACTGAAAGTACCGAACATAGCCCGGCTGATCCATACCTAGTTCCTTGCGCAGGGCGGCGAGTGTTTCCGGGGTAGCACTTTGTCCCAGGATAATTTGTGCAACATCACCAGGCAAAACGCTGGTCATCACAAAGACAATGATGGAGACTACAATCAAGGTCGCAAATCCAATCGCAATCCTGCGAAGTACCATTCTCTTCATCATGGCCTGTTATCCTTTTCCGGTTATCTTTTCATTTTGGCATTTCAAACGCACCTGTAATGCATGACGTTCAAAAAATGGTGGGGGGCTAGTGGGTACTGCTATAGTTAATAAGTATGCCGGGCAGTCGGGGACGCAGTCGGGGACGGGGAGATTCGTTTAGCCATTATGCCAGAATGCGGACGATTTAACAAACTCGATGTTGCGAGCACATAAAATGTCCACTTTCTGGAGAGATCATGAAGCGGGCAAAATGGCTACAGGAGACCAGACCGATGAGATTTGCAGAGGTCCATGAAGACTGGACGGACAGGCATCTGACCCAGGAAGAGGCGGCATCCCTGCCGGAGGTATGTTCGCGCACCTTTCGGCGTTACGTATGCCGTTACGAGGAGGAGAGCTACGAAGGGTTGCTGGACCGGAGGATGAACGAGGTGTCCCATCGCAGGGCACTGGTGGATGAGGTGATGCAGGTGGTCGAGCAGTACCGTCGGGATTACGAGAGCTGGAACGTTCGACACTACTATGACTGGCACTGTCGTTCCGGAGGGACCCGGAGCTACACCTGGGTGAAGAATACCCTGCAGTCGCACGGTGTAGTGAAGCACGAGTCCCGGCTCGGCGAGCATCGGAAGCATTGCTTTTGAAGACAAGCTTACACGTATTTTCAATGTTGCATAAAGGGGAAATATCGCTTGTTCGGGTATTGACTCCAGATTACCGGCTATCGTCATCATTGTAGAGAAATGCGTGAATCAAGTACAAAATGACACCGAAGGTGATCGCGATATCCGCGATATTGAAGGCTGGAAAATACCAGTCGCGATAATGCAGGTTAATGAAGTCCACGACAGATTGATGCCATATGCGATCAATCAGGTTGCCAATGCCGCCTGCAAGTATCAGCGCCAGCCCCAATGACAAAAGCCTTGCCGTATCCGGAACGCGCCATAGCCAAATCAGGATAATTGCGCTAACGATGACCGCAATACCGATAAACAGGTAAAGCTGAAACCCTCCTGCCCCATGCAGAAAACCAAATGCTGCACCAGTGTTGTAGACCAGAAACCACTGCAGAACGGGCAATACTTCGATTGGCGGGCGGCCAGATAGATACGTAACCGCAAGATCCTTGAGCAATTGATCGACAACAATGATCAATGCTGCCAGAAATAGATATCCAAGATAGCGAGTTAAACGATTCACGATATCATCATCCGGATTTATGAATCAGCCGGGCCGTCGTGCAATCTTCGGAAATCTGCTGCTTCAGAGCATCAAATGTATTAAAACGATATTCATCACGTATCTTCCGGATGAATTTGACACGTACACGTTGACCGTAAATATCCTGATTGAAGTTAAACAAGTGAACCTCCAACAGAATCTTTTCCCCATCAACTGTTGGTCTTATACCCAGATTGGCTACCCCTTCAAGCATTTGCTTGTCGACCTCTACCTTCACGGCAAATACACCAGACATCGGTGGTTTATGTTTGAACGGAAGATTCAGAGTCGGGAAGCCCCATGTACGTCCCCTTTGATCACCACGCCGTACTCGTCCTATTATTTCATATTGGCGTCCGAGCAATCGCTCGGCCAACTCAAGGTCACCGTCCTTGAGTGCTTGTCGAATCCGGGTGCTACTAATTCGTCCTCCTGCTTCTTCAACCGTGGTGCACCGTGTTAACTCAAAGCCATGATCAAGGCCAAATGACTTCAACATTGCGTAGTCGCCTCTTCGCCGAGCACCGAACCTGAAATCATCGCCTGCCATCAGAAAACGAGTACGCAGGCCTTTAACAATGTATTCGAGGATGAAGTCCTCGGCAGATGTCTGAGCAAGAGACTTGTTGAACGGTAGTGCTATCAGGGTATCAATACCCGAATTCCTGAGATAAAGATATCTTGTCGTCAGAGAGGTTAATCTCGGAGCGGCTTCCTCTGCCCGGAAATATTCCTGGGGAGTGGGGAAAAATGTCATCAAAATAGCAGGCAGGCCCATTTGTCTTGAATGGTCAACCAGACCACGAACCACCTCCTGATGCCCACGATGCATACCATCAAAATTGCCGATTGTCAGCACACAACCCTTATCCGGCTTGTTGCATGCCTGTATTGATCTTGCTAATTTCATGATTCATTCGTCTCCGGCATTAACAACTGCCGAGGTCGTATACCGGATAAAAACAGTGCCAGAATATAGATAAGCCCACCTGCCGAGATCAATCCCAGCAATCGTATTGCACGATCAGGAATTGCAAGTTCAATCCACAACCCTATATCACCCCTGAACTGCCAGAGGAAAATACCCATCAGTAGGCATGCCGCAATACATCTGCACAAGAACATCAACCAACCCGGCTCTGGTCTGTATAGTTTCTTGCGCCTGAGTAGAAGGAAAAGCCAGACTGAATTAAAAAACATTGAAAGTGAAGTAGCAAGTGCCAATCCGACATGTTTTAAAGGTATCACCAGGATCAGACAGAAAGCAATATTCAGTCCCATTGCATACATTGCAACCCTGACTGGAGTTCGGGTGTCCTCGTGTGCAAAAAAACCAGCAGCATGAACCTTGACCATCACTATGGCCGGCATTCCCACAGAGAATGCAATCAGGCTCAAGGCGGTCATCCGGACTCCGTTGGTTGTGAACCCCCCATGATAGAAAATCGTTGCAACCAGTGCTTCAGCCAACATGACAAGACCAATCATGGCAGGAATACAAATCAGTACCACCCAGCGACTGGCCCAATCCAGACTACTAGAAAAGGCACTTCCGTTGGCTACATGGCGAATTCTGGATAGGTGGGGCAGGATTACTGTAGACAGTGCAATTCCAAACACACCGACCGGGAATTCCATTAGCCGGTCCGCATAGTACAACCAGGAAATACTGCCGGTTATCAGAAATGATGCAAGAATTGTACTGATAAACACACTGATCTGGGCAACAGAAACTCCGTAGATGGCAGGAATGATCAACTTGCCAACTTTTTTTACGCCGTCCAACCCCGCCTTATCTTCGGGTTTTGCCACGATTCTTGGACGAATTGTGAGACCTTCACGGCGAATGAAGGGAATTTGAAAGGCAAGTTGTACAACACCCGCTATCACAACACCGATGGCAAGGGCATTCGGGGAACTCGATATCAGGGGAACCAGCACCATTGCCGCACCGATCAGACAAAGATTCAATAAAATCGGGGTTGCGGCAGGCGCGGCAAATCGACCGCAGGTATTCAGCATTCCAGCCGCCACTGCAACCAGGGAAATAAAGAACAGATAAGGAAACGTGATGCGGGTTGCCGAAACTGCGGTATTGAATTTCCCCGGGTCATCCAGAAAGCCGGCAGCAACAATCGAGACCAACAGAGGTGCACCTACTACTCCAATTACCGATATAACCAACAGCAACAGTCCAAAACGACCCAACATCAGTTGCAGGAAGGATGAAACATCTTCTCGGCTACGATGCATTCGATAATCTGTAAAGACTGGAACAAATGCTGCAGAGAGAGCACCTTCTCCAAAAATCCGCCTGAAAAAATTCGGGATTCGAAAAGCCACGAAAAACACATCAGCCGCGGCCTTGTCCCCCAGAATATTGGCAAAGATGATATCCCTGACCAATCCCGTTATGCGTGACAACAGAGTCATCAACCCCACTGTCGATACAGACTTGATGATCCTGGACGACATCAGAATACCGGCAACACAAAAGGATTTCGTACTTGACAAATATACGGAAATCGGGGATATTTCGCTACCCGATAAACAGACCGACCTTTTGAGGACGATCCCTTGGCCAATTCACCCCAGACAAGAAAAAGAGCGCGACAAAATGTCAGACAACGCGAACTCAATATGAGCCAACGCTCGGCTTTGCGCTCATCTATCAAGAAATTCCTGAAGGTCATAAGCTCTGGTGAGCGAGAAGCCTCTGCGCAGGCATACCGTGAGACAGTTTCCAAAATCGACAGTACTACATCCAAAGGATTGCACCACCGTAATCGTGCAGCACGTTTAAAATCCAGACTCAACAACCGACTTCGTGCACTGAGTGCCTGAACACCCCGGTTCATACTGTCACTGCGATATTGTCGCGATGGATGAGTTCACTCTCTCCGCAATAACCTAATAGATTCTCGATAACCTGACTCGGCTGGCCAATGATTCGACGCGTCTCGTCGGAATTGTAGTTAACCAGTCCGCGAGCAATCTCTTGACCTTGCTGGTCAACGCAAGTCACGATCTCGCCACGAGTAAATTCTCCTTCAACAGCGGTTACGCCAACGGGCAGCAGGCTTTTGCCTGCATCCTTGAGAACACTGACTGCGCCATTATCGAGTATCAGCTTCCCATTACTGCGTAATTGACCAGCCAGCCATTGCTTGCGAGCGGCAATTCGCCCTTTTTCCGGTGAGAGCAGTGTTCCCATTTCCTCACCATCCCGTAATCGAAGCAATATGTCCTGTTCGTGACCCGAGGCGATGATTGTATAGGATCCGGACCGGGAGGCCTTTTGGGCCGCCTGGAGTTTCGTGAGCATGCCTCCACGGCCGGATTCTCCGGCCTCCCCTGCAAATTCCAGCAAAGATGGATCATCAACCTTGCCATAGCGGACAAGCCGTGCACGGTCTGACTTTCTTGGATTCATATCATAAAGTCCATGCTGATCGGTTAGCAAAATCAGACATTCTGCATCAATCAGGTTTGCAACGAGAGCGGACAGTACATCATTGTTTCCAAATCGGATTTCTTCATTGACCACGGCATCATTTTCATTGACGATAGGTACAACTCCCATGCTCAACAATTCACGAATGGTATTTCGGGCATTGAGATAGCGCTGTCGACTGGCCAAATCGGCGTGCGTGAGCAGTATCTGCGCTGCGTGAACACCACGCTGCTGAAATGCAGCTTCATAACCATGAACCAAGCCAATCTGGCCAATGGCTGCCGCTGCCTGCAAGAGGTGTACCTTGTCTGGCCTCTGACCCCATCCAAGACGTCTCATGCCTTCCCATATTGAACCTGAGGAAACCAAAACCACCTGTATACCATCATTTAACAGGTGGCATACCTGATCAGACAGAGATTCGACTACATCCCGACGTAATCCTGAGTGGGAGTCGGTGAGCAGTGCAGTTCCGATCTTGATCACCCACCGGGTTGATTGAGTGAGTATCGAGCGATCATTCTTTTCCATCTTCACCTCGTTCAACTGTCAGGCCAATTGTTCCTGATTGTCATCGTCTTTTCGCTGCAAGATCAGATGCTGCATGATCTTGCCTGCCAATTCGTGACATCCGGAACCGCTTACGGCAGATATTGAAAAAATCGGCTTGCTCCAGTTCAAGTCTTTTATGAGATTATTCTTGATTTCATCAGCCCTGGAAGCTTCAAGCGTATCTGCCTTGTTTAGAACCAGCCAACGCTCTCTTTCTGCAAGCGAATATCTTGATTTCTCGAGTTCCATTTCAATATCACGGATTGCAGTTTGTGGTTCCTGATCAGCCAATGGGGAAATATCGACCAAATGTAGCAGAATCTGGGTTCGATTCAGATGTTTCAGGAACTGTGTACCTAATCCCCCACCTTCAGCTGCACCCTTTATGAGACCAGGAATGTCAGCCATCACGAAGCCATCCGAATCACCGACATCGACTACACCGAGTTGCGGGTAAAGTGTGGTGAATGGATAATCGGCAATTTTGGGTCGGGCTTGCGAGACTGTACTCAACAAAGTTGATTTGCCTGCATTTGGCAAACCCAGTAATCCCACATCGGCAAGCACACTCAACTCCAGCCGCAGCTTTCTTTCATCACCAAATGTGCCCGGAGTAGTTCGCCTGGGAGTCTGATTGGTGCTGGTTTTGAAATGAGTATTGCCGAGCCCGTGATGCCCCCCTCTTGCGACCAGCAACTCCTCCCCTTCAAGGGTTACTTCTCCGATCACCGTTTCTGTTTCAACGTCAATCACAATAGTACCTAATGGGACCTGAATTCGCAAATCAACGCCCGCTTTACCGGTGCAGTCGCGGCCAGCGCCAGACCGGCCTGATTCTGCCTTGTAGATTCGAATATGCCGAAAGTCGGTCAGGGTATTCAGGCTTTCATTGCCAACGATGAAGATGCTACCTCCGTCTCCCCCATTACCACCATCCGGCCCACCTTTTGGTCGGTTTTTTTCACGCAGAAAGCTGAGACAGCCGTTACCGCCACGGCCGGCAATCACCTTGATTTCAGCTTCATCAATGAACTTCATGAATCCGGTTGGGAGGCTGGTGTCGGAATCGCAAGTTTATCAAAGTAGGCTATGCGTTATCCGGCAGTTTATAAAGCGCCATCAGTGATGGCTTGACTGTTGTGGTGTCCGGCCCTCTGAACATGAATGATCGCATAGGTAAAACATTCAATTTTTCCACTGCATTTCCTTGACCAGGACACGGTTCTGGCTACAGACTACATGGTAGAACACTTCTCCAAAAACAGGCCTTGGAGAAAAATACGCAATCACGATGACTGCTTTTTTCAGGGTTGGAAAGAAACTAGACGAGGCAGTCCAATTATCAGGTTTCACCATCTGGGCAAACGAAAATAACCTCAAGCACCATCGCTCTTGAGCAACTACATCGTTTATGTGATTCTGAATTATGCAGTAGGCTCGGGGATGATACTCACTGTACGACGCTGCATTGGGCCCTTAATCTCGAATTTGACGCGCCCCGGTGCTGTCGCAAAAAGTGTGTAATCTCTGCCTATCCTGGCATTTGGACCCGGATGAAATTTGCTTCCGCGCTGTCGAACAATGATGCTACCGGCAGTAACCAGTTCGCCACCGAACCGCTTTACGCCAAGTCGCTTGGAGATGGAATCGCGCCCATTTCTGGAAGAGCCACCTGCTTTCTTGTGTGCCATTTACCTAACCTGTAATCATATTGAATAGAGAACTATTGGGTGAACGGATATACCGTTATTCTGCTTTCGCGCTGTCTTCTTCTTTTTCGGTTGCGCTTTCCTCTGCACCTTCATCCCCGGTTTCCTGGGTTTCGACAGGGTACTGTTCGCTAGCCTCGACTTGCTCTACTTCCTGAATGGATTCTGGAACCGCTTCAAACGCCTCAAATACTTGATCGCCGATGCCAATTATCTCAATTTCCGTAAAATCTTGACGATGCCCCTGAGTCCGACGATATCCTTTGCGTCGTTTCTTTTTGAAAACCTTTATCTTTTTTCCACGCCCATGACCCAGTATCTTTGCCTTAACAGGCTTGTCGGATGCATTTTTTCCAAAAGTGATTTGATCGCCTTCAGTTATCATGAGAACACGACTAATATCTACGGACTCGCCTTCCTTGACCGCAAGTTTTTCAACCTTTAGTCGATCACCTAGACCAACCTTGTACTGCTTGCCGCCCGTTTCAATGACTGCATACATGATAGTTACCGATTAAATTCTGGAAGATAACTCATAAGTCGCTAGTAGCGCGAACTATACGAGGACCTCAATTTGATTAGAGGCCAATAAAGGAGCATAATTATACCGATGACTATATTTTCAGTCAATCTTGATTTTGCATAGTATCGTACTCAACACATGGTTCTTCATGTCTTTTGACTTGATAGATCAAGGAATCACATCGAACATATACGAATGACACTCGATCAAATTGAGACACTGGTTGCAACAGGCGAATCAGAAACTCTGGAGCTCAAGGCCACGACAGGAACCCGACGCGAAGCGGTGATGACCATTTGTGCCATGCTCAATAATAAGGGTGGGCACGTGCTGTTCGGCATCAACCCAAGTGGAGGCGTAGTAGGCCAGAATGTAGGTGAACATACAATTGAAGAACTAAGTGCCGAAATTCAACGAATCGAACCATCGACGTTTGTTGAGATCGAAAGAATTCCTGTTTCAGATAACCGGCAAGTGATTATGGTTAGCATGAAGCCGGGATCATTGCCTCCTTACAAATATAAGGGGGCTTCCTATCGACGTGTCGGCAATACCACACTACGCATGTCGGACGATGAATATAACCGTATGCTTTTCGAGCGCATGCACGCCGAACAACGATGGGAAAATCAGTTCGCTACAGGATGGTCACTAGATGATCTCGACATTACCGAGATTCGTAACACGATCGCGGAGGCTATTCATATTGGCCGCTTGAACGCACCGGGTAGTGAAAAACCAGAAGAACTGTTGCGTGGTTTGGGTCTGATGAGTGGTGGAGAACTGTATCGAGCTGCAATAGTGCTTTTTGGCAAAACCGAACGTCTTGATTCCGAAATGCCACAGTGCAAGCTCCGCGTAGCACGCTTTCGTGGCCTAGACCGGTCCGACTTTCTGGATAATCGACAGTTCCACGGAAATGCCTTTAGCCTTCTTGCAAGTGCAGAGCGTTTTCTTCGAGAAACCTTGCCTATTTCGAGTCAATTTGTATCTGGACGTATGCAACGCATCGACGAACCGATGTACCCGCCTCTGGCCACTCGTGAAGCGCTTGCGAACGCTCTTTGCCATCGCGATTATGCAATGGTCGGTGGCTCCATTGGCATAGCTGTATACGATGATCGGCTAGAAGTCACATCTACCGGGCCATTGCACTTTGGGCTTGTTCCGAAGGATTTATTTGACTCACACGAATCGAAACCCTGGAATCCGCTCATCGCTCGTACATTCTACCGGCGTGGAATTATTGAGGAGTGGGGTCGAGGCACACTTAGGATGAGGGATTTGATGATGGGAGCTGGTTTGCCAAAACCAGAAATCGAAGAACGAAACGACTGTGTCACGGTGCGATTTCGACGCTTTAATGGACAGGCTGAAAGAGGTCTTGGGGGTAGTCTGACAGAACAGCAGATCGCAATCCTAACACTCCTGCACAGCTCTGATCGCTCTCTTGCTCTTGGGGAAATTCGCACACTGTTAGGGCAAACAGAAAATGGAAGACGAGTAAGGGAGGATCTTGCTACCCTGAAAACCAAAGGCCTAGCGGAATCGACAGGACACGGACGAGGCGCGCGCTGGAAACCCCGCTAACTCTTCTTGCGTGCTTATTCGTTGGCTTATTCCATGGCTTATTTCTGGCTTATTCGACCTCTCAGTCAAGAAGACGTAAACCCATACGATTTCCGAGCCATTTCCATACGCTCATAAACAGTCGATGTTTTTGCAAATACAGGTGGTTATCTCATCATGGGAAAGATGGCTTTAAGTACGGAATGAATTAGTCATGTACGAAAACAACACAGATAGACGAATAATGCAAGAGTCGGATAAATCAGGTCAAATTACCCGGCCGACAGAGGAGCGATTTCCGAAAGGCCAAGAACTTCACTCGCTTTAGCAAGGTCGCAGGACCGTTGTAAGTTAATCCAGTATTCTGGAGGTGCACCCTAAAATTTTGCCAAGTGCATTGCAGTATACACGCTCAAAACAGTTTCCTGTCTGACAGTCCGTTCGATTCTGGACCAGGACACCTTCAGACAACGGGTCAATTCAATCGCATTCATTCGGGCCAGCTTAAGATACAGTTCTTTAATCACTTCCCCAGGATGACAGGGATTTTTCAGCAAAGACATGGTTCACCTCACCAGTGATATTCCATAATTTCGACTTGTACCGGCCTATTCCCTCAACATGTAGCATATTTGCCGTTGGTCGTTAATCATTACCAGGTTTTGTCCATTCCAGCCATCTCTCAATTGCTCAAGGCTGTTACTTGATGGAAACCGAAGATCATCAAGATAAACCGATGTTCTGATAAACTTGGCCATTCACATTCATTAGCCAATCGCGCAGTTCTCTTGTTAGAAAACACCTTATGTACGTGACCACTAATCTAGCCTCAAGCCCAGACCAAAATACCCTGAACCCAGATTTAGATCAACGTGCCGAAAATCTCCTAACAACAGGCATTTCGCTCGTAAACGAGGAGATGATGGAGGTCAATCGGACAATAGAAAAAAGACTGGATTCCGATATATCCCTGATTAATGAAATGTCGGAATATATCATCCAAAGTGGGGGCAAGCGCTTGAGACCCCTTATCCTTCTTCTTTGTGCAAAGTGCTGCGGATATCAAGGCACAAGGCATATCCAGCTTGCAGCCGTCATCGAATTCATACATACAGCAACTTTATTGCATGATGATGTCGTAGATGCCTCAGGTACCCGACGTGGCCAACCAAGCGCCAATCATGTCTGGGGTAATGGCGCAAGTATTCTGGTTGGCGACTTCCTATATTCAAGAGCATTTGAAATGATGATTGAAACCGATAACATGGAGGTTATGCGGATCATGGCCAGTGCGACCAATGCAATCGCAGAAGGAGAAGTTCTGCAACTCACCAACAGCTTCTCTTCCGGCACGACCGAAGACCAGTATATGGATACCATTGAACGCAAGACTGCCCGTTTATTTGAATCTGCAGCACATATCGCCGGAGTAATTACCAGTCAGAAACCAAAAATCAATCACTGTCTTGCCGGCTATGGTCTCCACCTGGGCATCTCCTTTCAGTTAATTGATGATATTCTGGACTATATTGCTGACGATACGTTCATGGGAAAAGACTCCGGAGATGATCTGGAAGAAGGCAAACTGACTCTGCCACTGATCCATGCCCTGGAAAGAGTAGATGCTCAACACCGGCAATCATTGTGCAATGCTATTGAAGATCGTGATAGAAGGCGCATTCCGGAAATTCTGGAAATCGTGAAGGCAACGGGGTCTATCGATTACACACTGGAAAAGGCCTACTCCCATACTGAAACCGCAAGACAATTCGCCAATCAATTGCCGACAAACAAATACCGAGATGCACTCCTATCTCTTGCGGAATTCTCCGTGGTTCGAAACCGATAGACTTATACGGCGAACCTGGACCTGCTGGAATCGCAAGTTCACACATCAAGCAGTACTCTGAAACGGTCCCTGATTTTCCGGTCAACCGGGCTACTCAGGCAATCCGGGGTGTGCTGTTGAAGTATCTCTTCAACTCGTAAACGGGCTTTTTGTTGAATATCCAGACTACCTGACAACTTCCAGGATTCTGGTGATTCACGGTCGGCTAGTTTTGGATAGAAGTACTCTTTCTGCATAGCTCCCAGAGTGTGTCCACCTCCCAGAAAGTGCCCTTCTCCGGTAACGGCATCCATGATTGCTTCAAATCCCAGGGTTTCTTGGTTGACTTCGATACCTCGAATCATGCGGTAGACATGGGAAAGCATCTCATCATCAATAACAAATGACTCGAAAGAGACTCCCAGCAGACTCGCCATCATTCCGGATGACTCATAAATCATGTTGGCACCGGATAAACCGGTAGAAAGAGCCGACAACGCCTTCTCAAACCCCATTTGCGCATCAGGTACCTTGGAATCAGCCATGCATGCGGCAACTCCTGATGGCAGTCCCAAGTGGTTAGTCAGTTGTGCTGAAGCTGCATTAAGCAGAGCAATTTCACCACCTCCGCCGGCAAATGAACCTGTTCGCAGGTCGATTACAAAAGGCCAGTTCGAGAATATCATCGGATACCCGGGAGAAAACACGTTGACCATGGCCAACGCGGCCAATGTCTCAGCAAGAGTCGTTGCCAGCATTCCCGCCAGAGTTGCCGGAGATGTTGCTCCTGATTGGGCTGCGATGATAGCATTTATGGGCATGCCATGCTTTATTGCCTCAAGAGCTACCTCAAACGCATCCTCACCATAGCGAAGTGGTGAAATAACCGGACTGATATGTACTTTACAGAATGGTCGTTTCCTGAAATATCCAGCACCACCCAGCGCTAGATCAAACATTTCAATGACTGGGGCAACATGCCTACCCACAAAAAAACTTGTCCCTATTGGTTTGCTTGTACCTCGTAGCATCGCATAGGCAGTATTAACATCCAGGTCAAAAGGATCAGCAACATCCGTAGCAACACAGCAACGGGTAAACCATGAGACATTTTTCAGCGAGTCCGCAAGTCTTGCAAAGTCATATAGATCCCGCAACGTTGAAGGTCGATAATTGCCGGTTTGCGGATCAAGCGTCTGCACGGCAGCTCCTCCTGTTCCAAAGTAGACTGCGTCTCCTCCTACCTCAATATCATGTTGGAAATCTCGACCATGTAGCACAAATTTCTTGCAGGATTGATCGATAATATCTTCAATCATGGAATGCGGATAACACAGTCTTCCGATGTCATTTGTCCGGGCTCCTTTTTCGCATGCCTGATCAACCAGCCTTGCTGGACATTGAGCCATGCCGATCTCTTCAAGGATCTGTATGGCAGAATCATAGATTGACCTGATATCCTGCTTCGATAGAGGTTTGTATTGGCCTCCTGTTGGACCTGTCGGACATACGTCATATTCCGGCGGTCTGCTACGGAGATCATGCATCCATTGACGGGATCGAACCTGCCCGCGTCCATCCCGCCGTCTCCCCTCACTCATCTTTTATGCCCTGACTCGTCTGTTGGCCTTGTCATACTGACATGGGTCGATAATGACTCCTGGATATCGGTCGCCAAGAATTTCGAGTTCAACCCGTTGTTTGAGATTGCTGTATTCAGGATCAACAAATGCAAGAGCATAGTTGATTCCAGTTCGATGACCATATTGTCCAGACGTTACCGATCCAATCAATTGATCTTCACAATAAACCGATGTCCCAGAATGAGCGTAGGCGCGATTGCAATCAACAGCAATTGAAACCAGATTGCGTCTTGGTTGATGTTCAAGTTGTCGGAGCAAACCCTGCTTTCCAACAAAATACGGTTTGCCGAGTTTGACAAATCTTCCAAGACCGGTCTCGATGGGATTGTATTCCTGGATAAGATCGCTTTTCCATGCCAGATATCCTTTTTCAACGCGCATGGATTCAGTTGCATATAGCCCAAAATGCACGAGGTCGAATTGTTTTCCTGCATTTGCCAGAGCTTGCCAAATCTGATAGAGCCGTGAATTTTCCACATGTAGCTCATAGGCCAATTCACCGGAGAAACTCACGCTCATTGCGACCAGGTGTGCCTGGTCGATCATTATTTTGCGAATCGACATCCATGGGAAAATTTCTGCTGAAACCGAATTTCCTGGCGATACTGCGTTTAACAGATCTCTCGATTTTGGACCTGCAACCACTAGTGTTGTATGGCTTTCCGTCATTTCTGAAATCTGCACATCCTTTGGCTTGTAGCGATTCAGCCAATCCCTGTCATGCATTTCGGATGCTGCTGCCGAACCATACCAGAAGGTATCTTCAGCAAGCCAGGCAATCGTTGCTTCAGAAAGAACATTGCCTGTT
>JAJEAV010000062.1 GCA_022822625.1 Gammaproteobacteria bacterium
CTGCCTGGGTCAGGAAATTCTGTAGGCAATCAGCGAGAGGTAGACGAAGTAACAGAACACCAGAAAAGCCCCTTCAAGACGGGTCATTTTCTCTTCGGTATAGAGAATCGGCATCACAATAATGGCGGCAAGGGTCATGAACGCGAGATCAATCCATGCAATATTACCCATCGAAAGCGGGGTGACAAGAGAAGTCAATCCCAGAATGGCCAGAATATTGAAGATGCTTGAACCGACTGCGTTACCAATCGCCATGTCCCCCCGCCCCTTTAATGATGCAATCAATGTTGAGGCGATCTCGGGAAGTGAAGTGCCAAGTGCTATGAGTGTCAGACTGATAACGGCTTCACTGATTCCGACATTGCGGGCCAGCTGGACCGCCCCATTGACGAAGAAGTCAGCACCGTAGACCAGCATCACCAGACCAGCCACCACCAGGACTGTGGAGAGTAAAAGAGATTTTGATGCGGTATTTTCAGGGCCTGTGGGCTCGGAATCGCCAGATTTCCCCCAGCGGATGCACAGAAAGATATAGGCGGCGAGGGAAAGTATCATCAATGCCCCATATCCACGGGTCAACATGCCACTCATAAACAGCATGGCGCAAACTGCCGCCGAACACAAAACAAGAATCGGCGCATCCTTTTTCATCATCCGGGTTTCGACTCGAATCGGATAAACCCAAGCTGCCAGACCAAGGACCAGAGTCAGATTCGTGATGTTGGATCCGACTGCATTGCCAATGGCCACATCATCAAGGTCCTGAAGAGCCGCCCCGATACTGATGAACAGCTCTGGACTGCTGGTGCCGAATGCGACTACTGTCAATCCGATAACCAGCGGGGTCATACCGAGCCTGACTGCCAGCGACTCGGCACCCCTGACCAGAAGGTCACCACCGACACATAGCAGTACAAGGCCAACGAGAAGCAGGAAAGCGATAATCATGAACGGATGATATTTGACTGGAAGGACTGTCCCTTGTATTTACAGCGATTTCCTTACATGGTGGCATGATGCGTCCGTTACAAGGCGACAGCACCATTTCAGTCACGTTAAGGCAACGCTTTGATCACTGATTGTGGGAGAAAGTGAGTCCGGCCGGAAAATACCCGACCAATGATGGCCAGATATGTTCCAGCAGCAGAATTTGTGCCTCTGCTGTCGGATGTATCCCGTCATCCTGCATCAGGTTAAAATCCATCGCAACCGGTTCCAGAAAAAACGGTACAAACCCGACTTGATATTTCCTGGCCAAGGTCTCAAATACACGGTAGAATGAATGGGTATAAATCGCTCCATAATTGGGCGGAATTTTCATGCCAAGCAACAGAACCTCTGCACCCGCTTCAAGGCAGGCATTGATCATCGATTCCAGATTGTTATGCATTTCACGGGTATCCAGACCCTGCAAGCCATCGTTGGACCCCAAACCGAGGATCACCAGGTCAGGTTGATGCATGGACAACATACTGCGAATGCGTTCTTTTCCGCCTTGCGTTATTTCACCTGGAATACTGCCATTGACAATTTCAATGCTTGAATCCCTGACACGATTGGACAGGAGGTTGGCCCAGGCCTGATCCTTGGGTATGCCATATCCGGAACTCAGGCTGTCTCCCCAGACAAGGACAGTAAAATTGTCGGAAAATGCAGGAGTGGACATCAGGTGAAACCCGATGATGAATGCTACAAGACTTTTCATAAACTACAGAATATTGAATATGGTGTTATCTGACCATGAACGATAACTACAAAACCACGGAAAATAGTGTGCTACAAGCGAGTCAGGTATTCAAGTCCATTGAACATGCGGGATCTGATCTGGATATTTTGCGTGACATATCAATGGATATCGTAGCCGGTAGCACGGTTTCGATGACCGGCCCATCCGGTTCGGGCAAGACCACTCTGCTCGGTCTCCTGGCCGGGCTCGATCTCCCTAGCTTCGGATCCATCATGCTTTTGGGTCAGACCATCAGCAACATGGATGAGGATGGACGTGCAAGATTACGTAATGGACGGGTCGGGTTCGTGTTTCAGTCATTTCACCTGCTGCCCAACCTGACTGCACTTGAAAATATTTCTCTGGCTCTCGAGGTAATGCCCGGCAGTCAGAATATCAAGGAGCAGTCTGTTCAGTCTCTGAAGTCGGTAGGCTTGTCGGATCGTGCTTCACACTTGCCTTCTCAGCTAAGCGGTGGAGAACAACAGCGTGTGGCTCTGGCTCGATCAATGGTGGTCAATCCGGCGGTCCTGTTTGCTGATGAGCCGACCGGCAATCTTGATCACCAGACCAGCATGCAGATTGTTGACCTGATGTTTTCACTGGTTGAGAAAAGGGGGGCAACACTGGTTCTGGCTACCCACGACCATCAACTTGCAGAACGTTGTGATGTCCAATATCGGATTGAAGCCGGGCAACTGGTTTAACTGGATCGACATGGGTTTCTCACGCAGTCTGCGCCTCGGCGAATTCCGCCTGCTTCTGCTGGCCTGCCTGTTTGTCGCGATCGCCTTGTCTGTGGTTGGGGCTCTCGGAAGTCGCGTTGAACAGGCCATGCAGTCCCGCACCAGTGCCATTTTGGGTGCCGATGCAATCCTTGCATCAACTCGCCCATTGAACCAGGAATATTGGCAGTTGGCCCAGGAACTGGGATTGGAGACGGCTGATTCGATTAGTTTCATGAGCATGCTGACCAACGGTCAGGAGAGTCGTCTGGTGAATGTCAGGGCGGTTTCCGGAAACTATCCACTGCGCGGGGAAATCCTGATCAAGAGTGATAACAGCCCAGAGGGTTATGTCGAGTATAGGCGCCCTCCTGATCAGGGTGCTGTTTGGGCGGTTACTCAAGCGGTGGTTGATCTCGGTCTGGATGAACGAGGAACATTACAGATCGGCGACATGCAGGCAGATTTCGTCGGAGAGATATTGCTGGACCCGGCAGGTGGGGCCGACCGTATCCGCTTCGCACCCAGGGTAATCATGAACATGGGTGATCTGGAGAGTACAGGATTACTGACCCCGGCAAGCAGGGCGCGTTATCGGTTGTTGGTAGCTGGCGATAGGAAAGCCATAGAAGCATTTGATGAAGCGGTCAGACCCAGACTCGAATCTTATGAGGAAATAGCGGTTGCTGATATTCGAAGGGATGAAGTTAACTCAACCGTAGGACGGATTATTTCCTATATTCGCCTGGCGGTTCTGTTATCGGTGATTCTCTCAGTCGTTGCCATGGCTCTGGCTGCACAGGGCCTGTGGCGTCGGCAGGTTGTGGAGATGGCGTTGCTCAGGTGTCTCGGCCAGCAGAACAGGAAAATCATGTTCCGCCTTGGGCTCAGATACCTGACAGCGGGGATACCCGTATGTATACTGGGTGTATTGATCGGTTTCGCCATTCAGGATGTGGTGGGTCGCATTGTGCAGGAACAGGTCATCATGAGATTGCCGGGGCCATCGCTCTGGTCCTTGACCGGTGCCGGATTTATTACCCTGATTGCTCTGTTTGTGGTTACCTTGCCGACCCTCAGGGCGGTACAGCAGGTTCCCTCGGTGATTCTGTTGCGTGCATCCGGCAGCCCACCGATGACCCAACAGCAGTCCACCTTCAGTGTGTTGCTGCTGATTGTAGCCCTGACGATATTTCTGGCTGGGGATATCATGCTGGCACTGACTGTTTTGCCCGGCTTACTGCTTGCCGCACTGTTGTTCTGGGGAACGACCCGGCTTCTGATTTATGTGGTTGGAAGAATGGTCGGGACTTGGACTTCACCCTATTATGTCGCCTTGAAGGAAGTCTGTAGCAATGGGGCGCGCAGTGCATGGATTACCAGTACCTTTGGGGCGATTGTGTTTGCCTTGGTACTTCTGGCGGTGTTTCGATATGACATCTTCGAATCATGGGGGCAGACCCTGCCGGATGATTCTCCCAATGTATTCGCCATCAATATCCAGCAATCCAACATCGAGCCACTCGGTGAATTTCTCGATGGGCAGAATGTAGGCAGATCGGATATGTATTCGATTATTCGGACCCGGATCGTGGAGATCAATGGCCGTCCAATCTCGGAATACAACTTTGCCGGAGAGGCAAAAGATCGCGTGAGTCATGTCTTCAACCTGACCGAGACAGCGGATTTGCCGCAGGATAACGAGGTAGTCGAGGGCCAGTGGTTTCAAGGCAATGAACGTGGTCTGTCGGTCGAAGACGAAACGGCAAGTGAGCTTGAACTGGAACTCGGTGATACACTCACTCTTGATACAGCAGGAATCAGACATACAGCGCCGATTCTGAACCTTCGCGAGGTCGTGTGGGAGAACATGCGGCCCAACTTCTTCATCATTGCCACACCGGGACTGCTTGAAGGTGCACCGGTAAGCCACATGCTTGCGGTACATGTTAATGACGACATCAATCGGTTCATCAACCGGATGAGTCGTGAATTTCCGCATGTCTCTGCGATCAATGTCAGTATCCTGCTACAGAGATTTCAGGAGATTGTCAATCAGGGCAGTATGGTGATCAGTACACTGTTCGTGTTCACCCTGCTGGCTGCAGGGCTGGTGTTTTTCGGCATCCTGCAGGGCCAGAAAATCACTCGCCAATTGCAGATCGCGCTTCTGAAATCCATAGGAGCAAGTCGCTCATTCATCCGCAAGGCCGTGGTCAGTGAATTTGCCCTGCTCGGTATTTTCTCGGGTTTGCTGGGCAGTGCGATGGCGTTATTGACAGGTATGCTGATGGCGGATCAGGTTTTTGAAATGGATCTCGTGGTTTCGTGGTCCTGGATGGCAATCAGCATCGTTGCCGGCATCGTGCTGGTGTCGATTGCAGGATACTTGAGTATCCGAAGGTTGTTGGATGTTGTACCGGTTCGATTGCTGGCGAACAACCGGGGGTGACAGAAACAGGTTCCGTTATTGCTGCCTGAACGATCGGCCAGACAGGTCTCGCCCTACTGAGGGGTCATGCCGCGCAATCGCTCGGATCGTCGTCGGAGTAACTCGAGCGCAGTCAGAAGGGCGATCGATACGCACACCAACAGGGTCGCTACTGCAAGAATTGTCGGACTGATTTGCTCGCGAATGCCGGAGAACATCTGCCATGGTATGGTGCGCTGTTCATAACTGCCCACGAAAAGCACGACCACTACTTCGTCAAACGAGGTTATGAAGGCAAACAATGCACCTGAAATTACGCCAGGGAGAATCAGGGGCACGATGATTCTGAAAAAAGTGGTAGTTGGATTGGCGCCCAGGCTTGCCGCAGACCGAACCAGCACCTGGTCAAATCCGCTCAAGGTTGCCGTGACCGTAATCACGACAAATGGTGTCCCAAGCGCCGTATGCGCCAGAATCACCCCGAGAAAGGTACCCTGTAGCCCAATCTGGGAGTAGAAGAAATACATGCCAGCGGCAGAAATGATCAAGGGAACAATCATTGGGGAAATCAAGAGTCCCATGATCGTTGACTTGAATGGCATGTCTGACCGGCTGAGTCCCAATGCAGCAACAGTTCCAAGAAAGGTTGCAATAATGGTGGAAAAGAATGCAATGATTACACTATTCTTGACAGCACCCTGCCAGTTCGGGTTGGTAAAGAAATCGTTGTACCATCTCAGGGAATAGCCCGCAGGATCAAATCTGAGCATCTCCTCCGTGAAGGTAAAAAACGGCACTGCATTGAAAGATAGAGGTATGACCACAATGACGGGTGCGATCAGAAAGAAAAACACCAGGCCACAGAAAATCCGGTAGGCATAGAACCATATGCGCTCTCCCGGTGAAGTGTATGGAGGTAAAGCCATGATCTAGGCAAACTTCATTTTGTCAATGCCAACAATCCGATCATACAGGTAATAGAGCACCAGTACGACAACCAGCAATATAACTCCCAGCGCTGCGGCAAGTCCCCAATTCAGGGAAATGGACATGTGGTAGGCTATGAAGTTACTGATCAAAGTGCCATCGGTTCCACCGACCAGGGCAGGGGTTATGTAGTAGCCAATGGAGATAATGAATACCAGTATGCATCCTGCTCCAATTCCCGACACCGTGTTGGGAAAGTACACTCGGATGAAGGCCACGGCTGGCGTTGCCCCAAGGTTTTTTGCGGCACGCATGTAGGATGGCGGAATTGTCTTCATGATACTGTAAAGTGGCAGCACCATAAATGGCAATAAAATGTGGGTCATTGCGACGACCGTGCCTGTTGCATTGTGAATCATGGCAAGGCGGCCATCGTCTGACAGTAACCCCATGCCCACCAGCAGATCGTTGATGACCCCTTCCTGTTGCAGCAAGGCAATCCATGCTGTTGTCCTCACCAAAAGCGAGGTCCAAAAGGGCAACAGCACCATGATCATCAAAAGGTTGCTGGTGCGAATAGGCAACGTCGACAGAAGATGCGCAATCGGATAGGCTAGAAACAGGCACAGGAAGGTGATGAACGCACTGAGTACCAGTGTCCGCCAAAACAGCTTGAGATAGATCCGCTGGGTTTCGCTCCTCATTCCAACGCTACCGTCCGGTGCATACGCCAAATCCATCGCGGCAAGATAATAGGATATTGTAAATGCTCCTGATTCCCGCTTGATGAGTCGCCAGGTATCTATCTCTCCCCACCTTTTGTCACGTTCAATAAAAGCATCCTGATATGGTGGTTCAAAGTTTTTTGCTCTTCTTGCCGTTTTTCGAAAAAGGCTGGCAAATCCCGGTGTTTCATAGTTCAGGCGACGCCCTACACGCAGGATAGTACGTTCAGCATGACCCTTTTCAAAATCCATTTTTGCGGCAGCAAATACCTCTTCCGAAGGTAGCTCTCCAGATCGATCGTCCCAGTTCACCAGTAATTTTGACGTGTTTTCCATGACTTCCGGAACCAGATGATTCTCTACGCTACGAAAAAGCATATCGAAAATCGGAATAAAGAAGGTCAATAGAATGAAGGCAAATAGGGGCAGGACGAGCAGAATTCCCCTGATTCTGCTTTTTCGCTGGGCTTTTGCAAGACTGACCTTGAGCGGAATTCCGTCTGCAGTCTTTACGATTTCGGAATGAGTGGCACTGGTGTTCATTCCAATCTATCCGGCGTGGTAATCATTTGCAAAAAATAAAGCGGAGAAACCAGTTCCAGTTTCTCCGCTTTGTTCAACAATGTATGGCTGGTCTGGATTTTATCGAGCCAGCCATGCGTTGAAACGCTCGGTCAGGTCGTCTTTGCGGTCTGCCCACCATACGTAGTTGTAAAGGAGCGTGTTCTTGGCATTGGCAGGAGCCGTGGGCATGTGCGGTGCCATATCAATACCTAGAGTAGCATGCTTTCCGACCATTGGAGCCGAGGATTTTCGAGCAGGTCCATATGAGATGAACTTGGCCTGATCTGCCAGACGCTGCGTATCGGTTGCGAATCGCAGGTATTCACCGATAATCTCGCGATGCGGGCCGCCGACAGGAATAATCCATCCGTCAAGATCGAAAACCTGCCAGTCCCACATCATGGCGATCGGTTGCTTTTCTTCCTCAATGGCGGAAAACAGTCGTCCATTGTAGGTGGACCCGATTACCACTTCACCATCAGCGAGCAGCTGGGGGGTTTGTGCGCCTTTTTCCCACCAGACTACTTCATCCCGGATTGTGTCGAGTTTTGCGAACGCCCGGTCAACACCTTCCTCGGTGTCGAGTACATTATAGACTTCGTCAGGATTCACTCCATCTGCAATTAGAGCCCATTCAAGATTACCGATAGGACGCTTTTCGAGGGCACGTTTTCCAGGAATTTTTTCCAGATCAAAAACATCGTTGATGCTGGTTGGAGGCTCCTTGACCAGATCGGTGCGATAACCAAAGGTTGTTGAATAAACAATACTCGGTATGAAACACTCGGAAATGATGAGATTGCCAAAGTCTTCCGATGCAGGTGTTCCATCAGGTGCGGGAGCCAGTAACGCATCATGGTCAACAGGCTCGGCCAGTCCTTCTTCGCAGAGAATGATTGCATCTGAAGCGACTGCGTCAACCAGCGCCCAGGTGACATTGCCAGCTTCGTTCATGGCTCGGAGTTTCGAGATGCCTTCCGCTGCTGAATCATCATTGATGATATTGACGCCGGGATTGTTGGACATGAAGGGTTCATGGTAGGCTTTTTGCTGGCTTGCAGTATAAGCTCCGCCCCAGGAAACCACGACCAGATCCTGTGCGTTGGCTACACCCATGACTCCCAGCATTGCCGCGGAGCCGAGTGCTAACGAAATTTGTCTGAATTTTTTCATTTAATTAACCTCTTGAAGTTTAATTTGATTCATTGTTCATGCTGTTCCGATACAACCGGTTTCTTCACAGTCAAAAAGATTGCCGAATCAAAATACCGAAAGGCCAGATTTCAATTCAGCCGCATGACATCAATCATAACTGTACAATCTTGTGATTATCCAACTGGTTATTATACGCAGATATTAAACAATATTATACCTGCATAACATAAACCAGATGCCGCCAACATTCAATCCCTAATCCAAAAACAGGAATCGGGAAAAGCAAAAAGCCGCCATGACTTCACTTCCCGTCCAGATCTTCATGGGTCCTCCAGAAAGCGGACAGTTTTATGTGCTGCCAAACCGGACAGTTTATGTGCTCGCAACACTGTCCAAAATCAAGGAGGTTGCCAATGGAATTGGGAAGTGGGGAAATTGACCGACAGTAAAACACTCGATCTTTTCCACTCCAGCTGTGCCATATACTCGTTACGCCACATGAGTGAACCTGTTCCATGCGGAACCGGAATCATCGATCGTGCACGTCGGTTACGAATGGGGAGGGGTTTGGAAACAGCCCTGTACTCGGTCAGGAAAACGGATATGCGAAAGGGACCTAGGCATCAAGCGCACGGCAATCCTCGGCGCTCCAGCCGAGTGATACGGTCTGGCCTTCGCTCAGTTGCTCGTGGAGGTTGGAGTTCGGAATCTTGACGATGAACTCATCGTTGCTGGCAATGCATACTCTGGAGCGGATATGATCCCCCAGATAAATCAGCTCTTCGACTTTTGCGTCGAAAATATTTGGAAGACTGCCCGGTTCCGGATTCAGGCAGACTCGTTCTGGTCGCAATGAAAGCGTGGTTGGCTTGCCAATGCCATCAATGTTAACATTCTTTGCAATGACGACCCCCTGTTCATTGTTCAACTCGACGCTGCATTGCCCATTTTCATCGCTTTTCACTATACCCGTAAACCGGTTGTTTTCCCCGATAAAATAGGCAACAAATGCGTTTTGTGGTTTTTCATACAGCTCGGAGGGTGTATCGATTTGCTGGATGATGCCATCATCGAATACCGCAATACGGTCTGACATGGTCAGGGCTTCGGATTGATCGTGTGTCACGAAGACCATGGTCAGCCCGAGATTTTCATGGATATGCTTGAGTTCATACTGCATTTCCTCGCGAAGGTTCTTGTCGAGAGCACCTAGAGGTTCATCCAGTAATACGAGTTTGGGCTCAAATACTAGTGATCGTGCGAGTGCAACACGTTGCTGCTGTCCTCCGGAGAGCTGTGCCGGGCGTCGGGTGCCAAATTCCGGTAGTTTGACCATTTCGAGGGCTTTGGTAACCCGATCCTGAATGTCCGTCTTGCTGTAGGTTTTTCGGACTTCCAGCGGAAAGGCAATGTTCTCGGCAACGGTCATGTGCGGAAACAATGCATAATTCTGGAACACCATGCCAATGTCACGCTTGTGAGGGGCGACATTATTTATTCCATTTCCATCCAGATAAATCTCACCGTGGGTTGCGGTCTCAAATCCTGCCAGCATCATCAGACAGGTAGTTTTCCCGGAGCCCGAGGGGCCTAGCATGGTGACGAATTCGCCCCGTGCGATATCGAGGTTCAGGTTTTTTACGACAAGCGTTTCGCCATCATAACTTTTCTGAACTTCCGAGAATTGAACAAAGGCAGAATCAGACATAGCACAATCGGTTTTCCATTGGGTTCCAATAGTATAAGAAATTAAGTTTGTCCTGTATAGTTTGTTTTATATTGCCCTAATCCTTAAACAGGAATCGGTAAAAAGCAAAAAGCCTTGCTAAGTCAGGGTATTAATGATGGAACAGTGTTTTTTCACCTTCGCCCATCGGGTGAACAGATTTACCAGCCCCCGAGAGAACAAGGCCACATGAACATCCTACAGCACAAGACCGCAAAAAGCCATCATGACTTCACTTCCCGTGCAGGCTTCATGGCACCTGCAACACCTCGAGCAGCCAGGACACGGAAAGATCGTTGACCGGACGATGCCCGTTCCGGGCAGCAATCGGGGCTACCCCGGCACGGGGCATGTTTTGCGATCCATGCCAGGGCTGACCAGACGCCATTGCCTCGGTCCCCGATGCGGCTCACAGGCGGGTCCCTGTCAGAAACCGAATCCACTGCCCATACCGTGCAGGTCATGGGCGAGATCCCGGAGTCCTTGTGCCTGATGGTGCAGAGGAAGGGGGGTGGAAAAGCCCGGACCGAAAGACCCGAATCAGCCCATGCAGGTCGAGGTCGAGATGCAGGGACTCAAGAAAATACTGAAATCTTTGGAATAGAGTCGTAAAATCCATTTATATTGTCGCAAATGGATATATGAAAATGATAGCGGATTTGTATATTCCAAAAAATGCTCAGGACTGTGAATACCCTCGCATGAATCCTGATTTTCGGTTGTCTTTTCGTATGGGTGGTCACGATGAGCGAAGAAGAATACGACGACATTGACCTGTCTGCCCTGCCAGATGAAGAACTGGTAGAGCAGATGCATGATGATCTCTATGATGGTCTGCGTGATGAGATTGTCGAAGGTACGCAGATACTGCTTGATCGTGGCTGGGCTGCAACCAAAGTGCTTGATGAAGCGCTCGTCGAAGGCATGCGTATTGTCGGTATCGATTTCCGAGACGGTATCCTGTTTGTTCCGGAAGTCCTGATGTCTGCCAATGCCATGAAAGGCGGTATGGAAATCCTCCGGCCCTTACTGGCCGAGACTGGCGCAGAGCCGATTGGCAAGATGGTGATCGGCACCGTCAAAGGGGATATCCATGACATCGGCAAGAATCTGGTATCCATGATGATGGAAGGTGCTGGCTTTGAAGTCATTGATCTCGGTATTGATAATCCGGTTGAAAGCTATCTTGAAGCTCTCGAGCAGCACCAGCCGGATATTCTGGGCATGTCTGCGCTGTTGACTACCACCATGCCCTATATGAAAGTCGTGATTGATACCCTGGTCGAACAGGGGATTCGCGATGACTATATCGTCCTGGTCGGTGGGGCACCCCTGAATGAAGAGTTTGGCAAGGCTATCGGTGCCGATGCCTATTGTCGAGATGCCGCGGTTGCTGTTGAGACGGCACAGGCAAAAATCGCCGAGAAGCGTGCAGCCTGAGCAGCATTCTGATTGCGCAACCGGGAAACTACTGGTGATTGCCTGTGGCGCCCTTGCTCATGAACTTGTTCGAGTGCGTGACCTAAATAACTGGAACCATATCGAATTCCAGTGTCTGCCAGCATCGTTGCACAACCATCCGGAAAAAATCCCCGAAGCAGTTCGGGAGAAAGTTCGTGAGAACCGGGATCATTTTTCCAAAATCTTCATCGGATATGCAGATTGTGGAACCGGGGGGCTGCTTGATAAAGTGATTTCAGAAGAAGGGATCGAGCGATTGCCTGGTGCCCATTGCTATGAGTTATTCGCGGGGTCTGAAAAATTCAACGCCTTGCATGAATCAGAAATAGGCACCTTTTACCTGACCGACTATCTGGCCGATAATTTTGATCGCTTGATAATCGAAGGCCTCGGGATCGATCGATATCCTGAGCTCAAAGACCAGTACTTCGGCCACTACAAGAAACTGGTCTACCTTGCTCAGAAAGAAGACCCGAAAACCGAACAGAAAGCCTGCAAGGCAGCTGAGTTTCTCGGAATCGCATACCAACAGGAACTCACCGGAGACACCGAGCTGAACGAAGTACTCAAGGTTGTCGTCAACGATTCCGGTCCTGTATCCGATAAGCAAGCACAAGGGTAACGACCATGGCCGATCTTATAACCGTATTCTGGAGAGATATTCCCGCACAGGTCATGGCGAAACAGCGGCGTCAGGCAGAAAAGCTTGAATTAAGCAATAGATTCGCAGTTGCTATCGATACTGCAGCGATGCGTGCGGGTCTTTCAGGAACAGATGCCTATCTTCAAGAGTGGCGTCGTGTATCAGTTCCCTGTGGTGATGACTTGAAGTCGGAAGTTGAAGAAGCCGCATCTCGTATTGAACAGGAATACCATATGGATCGTCTGAAAAGGCTGATTCAACAATGTGGGCATGAAGAACCATTGAAAAAAAGCCAGTAATGGACATGGCAACATGACCCGATATTAAGTTTTACCGATTAGACCGACAGATTCGGAGCCTTGTTATGACCGATACCGTTATCAGTTCAGCCAGTCGCGAAGTTCGCATTGGCTTTGAACACCCATTCATGATCATTGGAGAGCGCATTAATCCGACTGGCAGAAAGATTCTTGCCGAGGAGATGAAGCAAGGTGACTATTCTCGGGTCGAACAGGATGCAATAGCCCAGGTGCAGGCCGGAGCAGGCATGCTGGATGTCAATGCCGGTATTCCACTTGCCGACGAACCAAAAATCCTTGCCGAATGTATCCAACTCGTACAATCGGTAACCGATGTTCCTCTGTCGATTGACTCATCAATCGTTGCAGCCCTTGAAGCCGGGCTCGAGGCCTATCAGGGCAAACCCTTGTTAAATTCAATCACCGGGGAAGAAGAACGCCTGGAGGCGGTATTGCCGTTGGTCGCAAAGTACAATTGTGCAGTGGTTGCCATATCCAACGATGAGGCCGGAATCTCGGAAAACCCGGATGATCGTTTTGATGTTGCCAGGAAAATCATCGAACGGGCGGCCGACCATGGGATTCACCATAGCGATATCGTGGTTGATCCACTGGTAATGCCGGTCGGGGCAATCAACAGTGCAGGACGCCAGGTCCTGTATCTGGTGAAACGGTTGCGTGAGGAGCTCAAGGTCAACACCACCTGCGGTGCATCCAATTTCAGCTTTGGCATTCCCAATCGTAAGGGTATGGATGGGCATTTTCTCAGTATGGCCATCGGAGCAGGCATGACTTCTGCGATCACCAACCCTCTTCACGAAGAGGTTATGCAGGGCGTGAGGGCAGCCAATGTGGTCATGGGCCATGATCAAAACTGTGCAAAGTGGCTCAAGAAATACCGTCAGCCTGCAGAAGTCCATGACATATTCACCGAAGAACGGGCTGGACGTTCAGGGCGACGTCGCCGCCGAGCAGTAGTGGGGTAATGATTCGGAGGGCAGGTCAATGATTCGAAATGGGAGTTGCTTATGCGGTGAAATCAGCTATCGGATAACTGGAAGTATCCGTGGTGTCATCAATTGTTTCTGCAGCCAATGCCGCAAGACCTCGGGACATTATGTGGCTGCGGTCCGATGTACGCTGGATCAACTGGAAATCATGAAGGGTAGCAAAACCCTTGCCTGGTATCGTTCATCCGAAATCGCACAACGGGGTTTTTGCAATCAATGCGGGTCAAGCCTGTTCTGGAAACCCCGTCAGGGTGGTACGATAAGCATCATGGCAGGAACTCTGGAGCCCCCTACCCATGTTGAATCAATTGAGAACATATTTGTTGAAGACATGAGTGACTACCATGAACTTCCGTGTCTCCACCCTGAAATATGACAGACCGTGAGTTCGTGAAGGTTGTCTTCACGCCATCAGGGAAGCGAGGGGAGATACAAGCCGGGAAATCAGTGCTCGCCGCAGCCCAGCAACTCGGGGTTGATCTCGACACGGTGTGTGGTGGGCGGGGAATCTGTGATCGCTGTCAGATCAACTTGAGTATTGGGGAATTCTCTAAATTTCAGATTCACTCCAGGCCTGAAAACCTCTCTGGGCACACGTCAAGCGAGGAAGCATATTTCCTGGATGATATCTCGCCCACTCGACGTCTTGGCTGCCAGGCCCTGCTTCAAGGCGATGTGGTAATCGATATTCCTCCGGAAAGCCAGGCGCATCGACAGATTGTCAGGAAGCGTCTTGATGTCCACAAGATGACCGTCAATCCGGCAGTTCGCCTGCATTATGTCGAGGTTCAGGAACCTGACATGCATCAACCCTCCGGGGATCTCGAACGTGCTCTGGATGCGCTCGAATTCGAATGGGGACTCACCAATCTCGAGCTTGATTTCACGTTACTGAATGTTTTGCAACACTCGCTCCGCGAAGGAGAGTGGAAGATTACCGTTGCAGTGCATGAATCGCAGGAGATCATTGCCTTGTGGCCGGGCTTTCAGAGTGCCGGATACGGAGTTTCGATAGATGTTGGATCAACAACCATTGCTGCACACCTGTACGACCTGATAAGCGGCGAGGCGATTGCTTCGACTGGCCGCATGAACCCCCAGATTCGCTTTGGCGAGGATCTGATGAGTCGGGTTTCCTATGTGATGATGAATCCCGGTGGCGAGGTCGACATGACCCATGCGATTCGCGAAGCCCTGCAAGGACAAATTTCCGACTTGTGCGAAATCGCCAATATCGAGACTACGGATATTCTCGATATGGCAATCGTTGGCAACCCCATTATGCATCATCTGCTATTGGGTATTAATCCCATCGAACTGGGCGGTGCCCCGTTTGCATTGGCGACTGATCGTGCGGTTCGTATCAAGGCGTCCGACATCGACATCCGACTACATCCGGGTGCCCGCGCTTATATATTGCCGTGTATCGCAGGGCATGTGGGAGCCGATGCTGCGGCAGCAACCCTTTCGGAAGCTCCTTACCAGCAAGACGAATTAACCCTGTTGGTCGATGTTGGAACCAATGCTGAAATTGTGCTGGGTAATCGCTCACGGATGCTGGCTGCGTCAAGCCCGACCGGCCCGGCGTTTGAAGGAGCACAGATCAGTAGTGGGCAACGGGCAGCACCCGGTGCCATCGAACGGGTACGCATTGATGCCGAGACCTTTGAGCCAAGGTTTCAGGTGATTGGATGCGATCTCTGGTCTGATCATGAGGAATTTCTTGACAAGCTTGGCAATACCGGTATTACCGGAATTTGCGGTTCGGGCATTATCGAAGTTATCGCCGAGATGTTTCTATGTGGAATTATCCTGAATAACGGAACTATCAACGGCGAACTTGCGAAACGGTCAGATCGGATTATCCAGGCCGGCAAAACCTGGAGTTATGTACTCTTCGAGAAGGATACGGCGAGAATCCTGATTACGCAAAACGATGTTCGGGCCATTCAACTTGCCAAGGCGGCTCTGTATGCCGGTGCCAGATTGCTGATGGAAAAGATGGGAGTAGATCAGGTCGATCGTATCCGGTTAGCCGGAGCCTTTGGGGCCCACATTGATGTGAAATATGCCATGGTTCTGGGAATGATTCCCGACTGTGATTTATCTCGGGTAACTTCGGCAGGCAATGCGGCCGGAAAGGGAGCCAGCATTGCTCTACTGGATATCGATGCAAGAGAGGAAATCGAGCACACTGTAAAGCAGATCCAGAAAATCGAAACTGCAGTCGAGGAGAAGTTCCAGGAGTATTTTGTAGCAGCTCTGGGCATACCCCATAAATCAGACAGATTCGAAAAACTCTCTCAACAGGTACAATTACCGCAGGCCGGTGACGTATCGATGACCGGTCAATCGGGAAGTGATGGACGAAGAAGACGGAGAAAACGATCCTGAATCCAACACCTGCCAATTTCTCCCATGATTGCTGGATTATGGAAGGGAATCATGTACAAAAGTAACATGTGAGCTTGTGTTATAAGCAAGCCATGATGATTCGCACCATCACACAGACAGCAAAAGTTGGCAAACCTGTTCACATCAAGCTTGATGCATTTCTGCGTCAACAGAACGACCTACGGAACGTAGCACGACAGGAAAGGCAAGACTGCTACAAGAAGACAGGACGGTCAATATCCTGTTACGAACAGCAGATTCCTAAATGTTCTACCTGCGATGCCAAACTCAATAACTGGCATCCGGAAACGATCTCTTTCTAGTTTCGATAAATTCCAGCAATGCCTCATCAATCGCTGGATCAATGGGTGGTGCCTCATATTCCTGCAGCATCCGTTTCCAGATCGCATTTGCTCTGGCTGTCGCATCCAGACTGCCTTCAAGTTCCCATTGCTCAAAACTGTTGTTGTCGGCAATGGAAGATCGATAAAACGCAGTCTTGAAGTTATCCTGCGTATGTCCACAACCCAGATAATGCGATCCCGGGCCCACTTCTCGAATTGCCCTCAATGCCTGACCGTTTTCCGTGAGATCATAGCCATCTGCAAATACCCCCATCATGCCCAGTTGATCGGCATCCATGATTAACTTCTCATATCCCGAAACAAGGCCACCCTCCAGCCAGCCCGCAGCATGCAGAACAAAGTTGACCCCCGCCATCATTGTCGGCAACAAGGTATTCGAACTCTCATAGGCAGCCTGTGCATCCGTAATCTTTGAACCGCACAACGATCCACCGCTTCGAAAAGGTACCTCGAGACGCCGCGCAAGCTCAGCGCAACCATAAATCACCAATGCCGGTTCAGGTGTACCGAATGTGGGTGCTCCGGATTGCATGGAAATCGAGCTCGAAAATGTCCCGAAAATAACCGGTGACCCCGGTCGAACCAACTGGGTAAATGCGATACCCGCCATTGCCTCAGCCAGAATTTGTGCCATGGTTCCGGCCACGGTTACCGGTGACATGGCTCCCGACAGGATAAACGGCGAGACAATACTGGCCTGATTGTTTCTTGCATAGACTTCCGATGCTCCGAGCATGGTCTCATCAAAAGTCATCGGAGAATTGGCATTGATGAGATTTACCAGCACCGTATTCTGGTCAACGTAGTCCGCACCAAACAGGATTTTGCACATCTCGACCGAGTCTTGAGCCCGTTCAGGATGGGTGACTGAACCCATAAAGGGCTTGTCGCTGTATTTGATATGGCTGTATACCATATCGAAATGTCTTTTGTTGACTGGCACATCCGTGGGCTCGCAAACCGTACCTCCTGAATGGTGAAGCGAGGGTAGCATGTAGGTCAGTTTCACGAAATTCCGGAAATCCTCAATCGTCGCATAACGCCGTCCTTTATCAAGGTCTCTGACGAATGGTGGCCCATATACCGGCGCAAACACCATGGAATTACCACCAATTGTTACATTGCGTCTTGGATTACGGGCTTTCTGCTCGAATTTGGAAGGTGCATTTTCCTGAATAATGCTTCGACACATCCCTCGCGGAAAACGGATTCGGTCGCCATCAATCTCTGCACCGGCTGTCTTGAACAGTTTTTTTGCCGGTTCATATCGGAAGTCAATGCCGATTTCCTCAAGAATCGTGTCGGCATTGTATTCAATCAGCTCAAGACCCTCGGTACTCAATAACTGGGCATTTGGGATCTGCCGATTCAGATAGGCGATACCGACAGATTCGGGATTTTGCGTTTCAGGGCGTCCCCGGCGGCCGCTGCGTTTTCTTGTGGATTTCTGCATGTGAATTGAAAAGACAAGGTCCTGAATCGAGTCCAAATAGCGGATAATAGAAATATGTCGAAAACTTTTCCTGTTTTATCACGACTTGCTCAGAATAAATTGCGCCATGCGTACAGTATAACGATAATTCACTTAAGCCAGAAACATGTTTGCCTATGCAGGATCAACAACCACATAATCAAACTACTCGTTATGGTTTCCTGCTCCTGCCCGGGTTTTCGCTGACGCCATTTGCGGCAGCCCTGGATCCATTGCGCATGGCCAACCGGTTGTCAGGCGATGAGCTCTATGAATGGGTATTGCTTGGCAGGACCAAGCATCCTGTGACCTCCAGTTGCGGAATTCAATTCAATGTTACCAAACTCAAACACAGTGGTCATCTCGATACCATATTCGTATGTGGAGGGGTCCAGGTTGAGGACTGTGTCAGCAAACCGGTTCGTGACTGGCTACGCATGCAGGTCAAGAAACATGTCAAGATTGGCGCATTGTGTACCGGCTCCTACATTCTGGCTGAAGCAGGCCTTCTGGAAGGTTATCGATGCACCATCCACTGGGAGAATATGGCGAGCCTGATGGAAAGGTTTCCCGACCTGATCGTTAGTCCTGTGTTGTTCAAGGCCGATCGCAATCGCTATACCTGTGCAGGCGGCATTGCTTCGATGGATTTGATGATTTATCTCATAGCCCGACATCATGGGCCTGTCTTGGCTAACGAAGTTGCCGAAGAGTTCATGCTTGAGAGAGTGCGTGACCAGAACGACCGACAGCCCACGTCGTTGCGGATTTTGCTTGGCGGCAGTCAACCCAGGCTGGCCGAAGCCGTGATCTATATGGAGAATAACAAGGAAGAATTACTGGGAATTGATGAAATCGCAAGGAAAATCGGTATCTCGAGGCGCCAGCTTGAACGGCTGTTTCGCAAATACCTCAACTGCAGTCCGATTGACTACTACAAGCGACTGAGACTGATTCAGGCCCGCCATCTTTTGCAGCAGACCGATATGCTGGTCTCGGAAATTGCCATGTCCTGCGGATTTAATTCCTCGAATCATTTCAGCATGTGCTATCGCGAACATTTCGGTTATCCGCCAAGTAGTGAAAGACGGCCTGCCTTAACATGAAGAAATTAGACGATATTCCAGCTTTTTTGCCGTAATCCCCGATGCCGCATCCCATAAAAGACCCCAGTAACAAGGAACTGTATTGGCGTTTGATCAAACACATGTTGCCCTATAAGTGGGTGTTTTTGGTTGCAATGATCGGAATGATCATGGGGGCCGCTACCGATACTGGGTTTGCCTGGATACTTCAGCCTCTGATGGATGATGGCTTTGTCGGGCGTGATGCCGACTTTATACGGATTATACCGATCGTATTATTGCTGATTGCCTTCGGGCGGGCATTCGGAGATTTTATCGATACCTACTGCATGAGCTGGGTATCGCGCAAGGTTATTCAGGATTTGCGTCAGGCCATGTTTGAAAACCTGATGTATGCTCCGGCCGAATTTTACGACCGTGAGCCCAGTGGATCGCTGGTATCCCGGTTGACGTTTGATGTAGAGCAGGTTGCCAACGCAAGCGGTGCAGCACTCAGGATCGTTTTCAAGGATTTCGTCAAGGTGATATTTCTGCTCGGATTGATGTTCTATCTGAGTTGGCAGCTATCCTTGATCTTCATGGTAATTGTGCCGATCTCCGCTTTTATCATGATCCGCACCAGCGAGAGCATTCGACGCATCAGTATGCGTGTTCAGGAAAGTGTCGGTGATATTTCGCATATCGCCAAGCAGGTCTTTCAAAGCCATCGAGTGGTCAAGCTGTTTGATGCGTATAACCATGAGAAGAACATCTTCTTCAATGTCAATAACCATAATCGACAGCAAATCATGAAACGGGTGGTGATTATGGCCCTGAGTGTGCCTACTATCGTCCTGATCATGGGAGTTGGTGTGGCGGCAGTAATCTGGCTTGCCCTCGAATTTGAAGTCAAACCGGGTGTTTTTACCTCCTACCTGGTAGCCATGACCATGGTAGTTGCTCCGGTCAAGAATCTACTGAGGATTAACGAAGTGATCCAGGCCGGAGTGGCGGCAGCCACCTCGATCTTCCGCATGATTGATCTGGAACGTGAGCCAGACACCGGAACCCGGTCCCTTGAAGAATTGGCTGGCAATGTCTCGTTTGATTCAGTATCGTTTCGTTACAGTTCGGATTCTGTCGAGGTTATTCGCGATATCAGTTTCGATATTCCCGCGGGGGCAACCATAGCACTGGTTGGTCCTTCAGGGGCAGGAAAGTCAACACTGGCTTCAATGCTGCTTCGACTGTACACCCCAACAGAAGGACAGATCACGATTGACGGAATACCGATCAACGACTTGACCATCAAGTCGCTCCGTGACAATGTGTCCTTGGTTAGTCAGGATATCCTGTTGTTTGACGATACGCTGAGGAACAACATCACCTATGCTCGGAAAGGTTCGATTGATCTCCAGAGACTGGAAGAAGTCTGTGATGCGGCCCATATCACTGGCTTTGTGAAGGATCTCAAGGATGGGCAGGACACCTTGCTCGGTGAATCAGGTTTAAGACTTTCCGGCGGGCAACGCCAGCGGGTTGCAATCGCACGTGCGCTTTACAAGGATTCCAGAATACTGGTGATGGACGAGGCCACCTCATCGCTGGACTCCAATTCAGAGTTCTACATCCATAAGGCGATTGAGTGCTTGATCTCGGATCGCACTACTCTGGTTATTGCACATCGGTTAAGTACTGTCCAGAATGCCGACCGCATTTTGGTAATCAATCGGGGACAGATTGTCGAACAGGGTACCCATGAACAGCTCATCAAGTCCGGTGGACTCTATACCGAACTGGTCAATAGCCAGTTTATCAAGCATTCGGATGAAGAATAAACTGCAGGCCGGGTGGATTACACCAGGATGGGTCAACTATGCGCTACTGCCCCTGTCATGGCTGTACATTCTCTTGCATGGCATCAAGGTCTGGATGTATCGTACCGGTCTGCAAAGAGCCGTCAGGGTTCCGGTTCCGGTGATCGTAGTTGGAGCGATAACAGTAGGGGGGAGTGGAAAGACCCCCTTGGTGATTACGATCGCAAAGCAGCTCAAGACCCAGGGCTATCGACCTGGTGTAATTATCCGGGGTTATAAAGGACAGTCCACCAGTTGGCCAAGATTGGTAAAACCCGATACACCAGTGCTGGAAGTCGGGGACGAGGCACTGTTAATTCGGGGGGCGGTCGATCTGCCGGTTGTAGCCGGTCCCGATCGGGTACAGGATGCAAGGATGCTGATTGAGAAATGCAATTGCAATGTGGTTGTCAGCGATGATGGGTTTCAACATCTGTCCCTCCATCGGGATTTGAATATCGTGGTTATTGATTCAGAGTTCGGGCTTGGTAACGGATGGTGTCTGCCAGCCGGTCCCTTGCGAGAACCCATGCGTGGCCTGAAGCGTGCAGACATCAGGGTCAGAAACGGGAGCTACGGGTATAAACATGAGGAAGAAGGCCATACAATGGACATGCGAATTCGGGGCATTCGCAATCTGTCAGATGGCAAGGCTATCGATATGGCTTATTTGAAGAATGATCCTGTGCATGCAGTGGCTGCCCTGGGCAATCCAGAGCGGTTTTTCAGGCAGCTTGAAGGCCTGGGGCTTGATGTCATTCGACATTGTTTCATCGATCATCATTTTTATTCTGCCGGGGATTTGATGTTTGACGATGATCTGCCTGTCCTGATGAGTGAGAAGGATGCAATCAAGTGTCATGACCTTCCGCATACAGAACGCCTGTTTGTGGTTGAGGCCGAGGCCGTGATGCAAGATGATTTTTTTCGTGAGATAGAACGCTGTCTGGGCAAGAAGACCTGAATAATCGAAAACCGTTTTTTCACATGGGCAATCCCTTTCACATCATTATTCCGTCCCGTTATGCCTCGACCCGCCTTCCCGGCAAGGCCTTGGAGGATATTGCTGGAAAACCAATGATTCAGCGTGTAATCGAGCAATGTCGGAAGAGTGATGCGAGTAGTGTTGTCGTGGCGACTGATGATGAAAGAATTGCCGAAATCGCCAAAAGATCCCAATCCATTCCGGTGATGACCTCGGGTCACCATAGTTCAGGGAGTGAGCGGATTGCCGAAGCTGCCGGGATCATGGGCTTTGATGATCATGAGGTGATTGTAAATGTGCAGGGTGATGAACCCGGTATGCCACCGTCCCTCATCAATCAGGTTGCTCACGCTGTGCCCGAGTGCGGTCTTTGGGCCATGTCAACAGCTGTCACACCCATCCGGTCAGAATTAGAAATGATGGAGTCCTCGGTGGTCAAAGTGGTCGTGAATGCGGGAGGTGGTGCGCTTTATTTCTCACGAGCCCCGATTCCGTTTGACCGCAATCGGAATGAGTCGAATCTGGCCTATGCAAAACGACATATTGGAATATATGGCTATCGGACCGAATTCATTCGGGACTATGCACGGATGACCCCTTGTCCACTAGAGGGGATCGAACAACTCGAACAGTTGCGGGTGCTATGGCATGGAGGTCAGATCAAGTGTGTGCAGGTGGATAATCCGCCTCCAACTGGCGTTGATACCGAACAGGACTTGAAAGCCTTTCGTAGCTGTTTTTCCTCAGAGTAATGTCATGGTTATTGCCGGTTTTGCACTCGCGGGCATGTACATCCTGGCCTGAATCTGGTTTCTCTCAATCGATAGCCTGGCCAATCATGAATAATTCAGGAATTCTGTATGTGGTTGCCACCCCGATAGGTAATTTGTCCGATTTGGGCGAGCGGGCGCGAGTGATCATGTCTGAGGCTGATCTGGTGCTGTGTGAAGATACCCGGCAGACCACCCGGTTACTCCAGGCATCCGGGATAACAGCCAAAACCCGATCATTTCATGAGCATAACGAAAACAAGTTGCTAGGGTGGGTATTGCAACGGTTATCGGATGGACAGAACATTGTGCTGGTTAGTGATGCGGGGACACCGTTGATTAGCGACCCCGGATTCCCATTGGTCCGGGAAGCTCGCAACCGGGGACTCAGAGTATCTCCCGTTCCTGGCCCGAATGCGGCGATTGCAGCCTTGAGCGTTTCCGGTATACCTTGCCATCGCTTCTGTTTTGAGGGGTTTTTGCCATCTCAGGCAAAGCGACGTCAGAATGCACTTCGCGCACTGAGAAAAGAATCCCGCACTCTGGTTTTCTATGAATCCAGCCATCGGGTAGAGGAGTGCCTGAAGGATATGGTTGATGTACTGGGTCCAGATAGATCTGTCATGGTTGGCCGGGAAATTACCAAGATTCACGAGACGTTTTTCCTCGGGAGTCTTGATCAAGCACTGCATTTCACACGTTCAGACGAAAACCAGAGAAAAGGAGAATTCGTACTGGTGGTGGGTGGCAATCCCAATGTTGATCTCGAATGGCAGAGAGCTTGTGAACTCTTTGACCGTTTGTGTCCATTGCTTCCCTCAAGTGAGGTCAGCCGCATAGTTTCTGAAACATTCTCGGTGAATCGAAAACGACTGTACAGAAGAATGATTGAGCAAAAGAAGGGCTGATTTTGCCAGAAACCGATTGCAGGATTCCAGGGAACCCAAAGGGCAAGCAGACTTCAAGTCCAACTCATCCAGTTATTACCAGGATTTTCGAATCGAAAGGTCCGAAATGCAATCGTATTCGAGCGTTACCGGGGTGATTGAAATGTGGATTCCCATCAAAAAAGTCATTGTTTTAACCAGCCTTTCAGTGGTAGCATTGAGCCCGGGAGTTGGCCAGGCAGTCGCAGTATCGAATATGGTATTGAGGAAAGTCCGGGCTCCACAGGGCAGGGTGCCAGGTAATGCCTGGGCGATGTGAATCGACGGCCAGTGCAACAGAAAATATACCGCCTTCGGATTTTTCGGGGGTAAGGGTGAAATGGTGCGGTAAGAGCGCACCGCGCTTTTGGCAACAGAAGTGGCAGGGCAAACCCCACCTGGAGCAAGACCAAATAGGGATCCTAAAGTTGTGGCCCGCATCGGATCCGGGTAGGTTGCTTGAGGTATCTGGTGACAGGTATCCCAGATGAATGGCTGCCCAAGACAGAACCCGGCTTATCGGCCGACTCCCGGCCCTTTGCAACACACCATCACTCAATGATGAACAACCTCTACAGGGTGCTGCACTTCATGGTGGAATTCGGGGCTTCCTGTATTCTGCACAGATTGCCCTTGAAATGAGGTAAGTTCATAGTGGTTTTTGCAATCTTGAGGGATAGAATGTTCAGGTGGCCTTGTCATTTTGGGGTTGGTGAAGTGTTCACCCAATGGGGTGCAGTCCGGAAAAACACTATTTCGCCAGCAATCCTTTAATTGAACAAGGTTTTTTACTTTTTCTTGATTCCTGTTTTTCGATTAGGGGTTAGGAGTAACAGTTGATAATAAAGTGATGATTGCAGATAATATTGTGAAGTTGTCGCCACTCAATTCTTGATGAGCGTGGTCAATATAGAATACTGACTTGAGGAATAAAAACTGTGAACATAAAACGTTACATGATGCGTGTCGTTTTGCCGATCGTGTTCATTGCGTTGCCGACTGGACTAATGGCTGCGGACTCTGTGCGAATTGGTTTTGTGACCACATTGACGACACCGGCGGGGGTGATCGGCACTGATATGAAAAATTCGGTGGAGTTGGCACTGGAACATATCGGGAACAAGATGGGAGGCCTGGATGTGGAACTGATCATCGAGGATGATGGCTTCAAGCCAGATATTGGCAAGCAAAAGACCGATAAGCTGGTCAAGCAGGATGATGTCGACTTTGTGACTGGATTCATCTGGTCCCATGTATTGCTGGCTTCACGCCAGTCGGCACTGGATGCGGGCAAATTTCTGATTAGCGCCAATGCCGGGCCTTCAAAGATGGCCGGAGCCCTTTGCCATGAGAATTTCTTCTCGACTTCCTGGCAGAACGATCAAACCCCCATGGCCATGGGGGAATATCTCACCCAGCAGGGGGTAAAGTCACTCTATATCATGGTTCCAAACTATGCTGCTGGCAAGGATATGCTGTCCGGAACGGAGTCGACATTCCAGGGTGAGGTGGTCGGCAAGGACTTAACCAAATGGGGAGCTGATGCCCAACTGGATTTTTCGGCAGAGTTGGCCAAGGCGAAAGCATCGGGTGCTGAAGGGCTATTTGTATTCTATCCCGGCAAGGCTGGTGGAGCTTTTCTCCGGCAGTATCAGCAAGCCGGCCTGCAGGATGAACTTCCCCTGTATTCGGTATTCACGGTGGACTCAATTAGCCTCCCCCGTTTTCAGGATGCAGAGATGTCCGGGGTCCTGGGATCAAGGATGGCCATGTTCTGGTCGCCGGATTTGGATACTCCGGGTAACCGCAGGTTCGTCTCCGCGTATCTCGAGAAACACGGCAGGTATCCTTCGTTTTACGGCGCCCAGTCTTATGATGCAATTATGCTGATTCACAGTGCAGTAGAAGCTGTGGGGGGGAATCTGGATGACAAGGACGGGATTCGTGCGGCTCTGAAGGCGGCGAATTTCGAGTCGGTTCGTGGACCATATACCTATGGCAATAACCACATGCCAATCCAGAATTTCTATATTCGAGAAGTGGTTGAGGATGAAGCCGGGCGCTGGACTACCCGGATCGTGGATACCGTATTCGAAAATCACCAGGACCCTTATGCTTCCGAGTGCAAGATGTAATTCAACCTTCGAGCGATTCGGCCGGGTTGTCATGACTCCATGGACTGGGGACTGCTACTGACCCAATTGATGAACGGATTGCAGCTGGGGCTGTTGTTGTTTCTGCTGGCATCCGGATTGACCCTTGTTTTCGGGATCATGGACTTCATCAATCTGTCTCATGGGTCGTTTTACATGATCGGAGCCTATTTCTGTGGCTCCATCGTGGCTCGCGGAGGTTCTTTCCTGGCGGCTGTTCTGATTGCTCTTATAGGAATGTTTGTGGTCGGCGCAGTGATTGAGCGGGTTATTGCCAGACGTCTTTATCGTGCTGATCATCTGGATCATGTTTTGGCAACGTTTGGACTGATTCTGATTTTCGATGCGATAGTGCATATTGTCTGGGGTCCTTCCGGGATGGCCATTCCCCTGCCATCAGTTCTCGACGGTCAGGTCACATTGGGATCTCTGGTATTGCCAACCTATCGGCTGGTTATCATTTCCGGCGGGTTGCTTGTCGCAGCTATTCTCAGCATGCTGGTTACGCGCAGCCGTCTCGGAATGATGATACGGGCCGGGGCTTCCAATCGAACCATGGTAGAAGCCCTTGGCGTGAATATCCACAAGCTGTTCCTGGTCGTTTTTGCGATCGGCGCCACCATGTCGGGATTTGCCGGCATGCTGATTGCCCCAATCACCGAGGCCAGTATCGGCATGGGCAACGATATTATCATCATCGCCTTTGTAGTCGTGATTGTGGGAGGTATCGGTTCTGTCAAGGGTGCCTTCTATGCGTCTATCCTGATCGGCCTGATCGACACTCTGGGGAGATCCTATCTGGATGATCTGCTGGAAATATTCATGTCTCTTGATTATGCCGAAACAGCAGCACCCGCCCTGTCTGCGATGCTGGTCTATATCCTTATGGCGGTTGTGCTGGCATTCAGACCACAGGGACTGTTTCCCCCTGCAGGTATCCGTGCATGATGGCCTGGTTGCCTTCGTCCAATTCCGGGCGGTGTTACTGCTTGCTGTTGGTGTTGCTTGCGGTTGCTCCATGGATTTTTCAGTGGGCCGACCAACCGTTCCTGCTGGATTTGTTGAGTCGGGGGCTGATACTGGCAATTGCAGCCACCAGTCTTAATCTGATTATGGGGTTTGGTGGCATGGTTAGCCTCGGGCATGCAGCCTTTATCGGCATTGGGGCCTATTGTGTTGGCATTCCTGCCTACTACGATTTCTACAATGGCTGGTTCCATCTTGGGTTGACTATCGTTGTGAGTGCCTCCTTTGCGCTCCTCGCCGGAGCGGTGAGTCTGCGCACCAAAGGGGTGTATTTCATTATGATTACTCTGGCCTTTAGTCAGATGATCTACTTTACCTTCGTGAGTCTTGAAGAGTATGGCGGGGATGATGGTCTGGTCATTTACCTCAGAAGTGAATTCCCGGATTTTCTGACCATGCAGGGCCCGGTTGCCCTTTATTACTGGATATTCGCAACCTTGCTGTTAACCCTGTTTTTGGTGCATCGACTGATTCATGCCCACTTTGGTCGTGTTATTGTCGGCGCAAAACATAACGAGCAACGCCTGCAATCACTAGGTTTCGATACGTACCGCTATCGTCTGGTCTGCTACGTGATTTCCGGAGTCATATGCGGCCTTGCCGGTATGCTGCTAGGCAATTTCACGGGATTCATTAGTCCGGAAATGATGAGCTGGATTCGTTCTGGCGAGTTGATATTCATGGTGGTCATGGGGGGCTCTGGGTTTCTGTTCGGGCCGCTGCTCGGAACCGGGGCTTTTGTATTTCTCGAACAATACCTGCCGGAATTCATGAAATTCCTGAATCCGTCATGGCTGGAATACTGGCATCTGCCATTCGGATTGTTGCTGGTTCTGCTGGTACTCTTCGGGAAAGGTGGAATCCACGGCATGTTGTCGAAACTGGATTCGAGAACACGGCAGTCCGGTCCATGACAAGGCCGCTATTGCGTATTCATGGGCTCTGCAAGAGTTTTGGCGGGATTGTGGCAACCGATCATGTTGATCTGGATATCCTGCCTGGAATTATCCATGCCGTCATCGGTCCCAACGGAGCCGGCAAAACAACCCTGATCGCCCAAATCTCTGGCGCGCTCAAGCCAGATGCAGGTCAGATCGAATTCAACGGTCGTGATATCACTTCCTTGTCCACACCCCGCAGAGCCCAACTGGGGCTGGCTCGGTCTTTTCAGGTTACCAGTGTATTTCTGCCAATGACCATACTTGAAAATGTCATGCTGGCAGTTCAGGGAACTGCCGGTCACTCTTACCGGTTCTGGCGACCGGCACACAAGGACCCGGAAATGCTTGACGAGGGCATGGCCTATCTGCAACAGGCTGGCCTGGCGGACCGTGCACGGCATCTTGCCGCTGAAATGTCTCATGGCGAGCAACGCCAACTGGAAGTCGCCATGGCTCTGGCCATGAAGCCTCGTCTGTTGTTATTGGATGAGCCCATGGCTGGAATGGGGCTGGAGGAAAGTGCACGGATGATTCGATTCCTGGCCAGGCTCCGAGAACAAACAACCATCCTGCTGATTGAACATGACATGGATGCGGTTTTTACCTTGGCCGATACCCTGTCCGTGCTGGTTCATGGTAGCGTGATTGCCACTGATACCGTGCAGAATATCCGCGCCAATCGCGAAGTACAACATGCCTATCTGGGTGAAGAGCATGCTTGACCTGAAAGGAGTAGAAACCTTTTATGGCTCAAGTCAGGCACTCTTCGGCATGAGCATGCACATGGGGCAGGGAAAGGTCACGACACTGATTGGTCGTAACGGCATGGGCAAAACCACCACAGTCAGTTCCATAATGGGCATTACCCCTTGTCGCTCCGGTGAAATTACCTTCCTCGATTCCCGAATTGATGGCAAGCCTCCCCATCAGGTGGCACAAAGAGGAATCGGGTTGGTACCGGAAGGCCGGCAAGTCTTTCCCAATCTGAGTGTCCGGGAGAATTTATTGGTCACGGCCGATAATTATGCGGCAAGCAAGTCTCCGTGGACATTGAACCGGGTCATCGATTTTTTTCCGGAACTACAGGCTCGGTTGAACAATATGGGCAGTCAGCTGTCAGGAGGAGAACAGCAAATGCTGGCAATTGGCCGTGCTCTCATGCTCAATCCGTTACTGCTGATTCTGGATGAAGCAACGGAAGGACTGGCCCCTCTGGTCAGACAGGAAATATGGAAATGCCTGAACAGGCTCAAGGAATCCGGCATGACTATCCTGCTGATTGACAAGAACATCGAAGAACTAAACCGGATTGCCGACTATCATTACATCATCGAAAAAGGCAGAGTGGTCTGGGACGGGACTCCCGGTATTCTTCAGGCCAACCCCGAATTGAAAAACAGATATTTGGGAATCTAGACGGGGATGCTTGAAGTCCTATCAACCCAATTCGAAAATGTCTCCCAAGGCAGGGTTGCTGCCAGAAGTCCGGGAATGGCAGACAACAGGAAGCCGGGTAGGTGATTTCGGTATGTAGACAGGGTCTGGCGGCTGCGAACCAGGGTAGCGACAATTTGCCAACAGGAAAATCATACAGGTATTGCAAACAAGATGAAAATAGCACATTCTACTACTTCGATATCTGGTTGCCCGGACAAAGAGTAGCAGCAGACGGTGTCATGTATGAATATTGAATCATTCAGAAGAGACTTTATCAAGGGCGGTTTGCAGCGCAAGGACCTTGATGAAGACCCCATTCGCCAGTTCGAATCATGGTTTAACCAGGCTGTTGAAGCGAAAATCAGCGACCCTAACGCAATGACTCTGGCGACGGTTGATCAAGACAGACAACCCAGTCAGCGCATGGTCCTTTTGAAGTCATTTGATCAAAGGGGATTCGTGTTCTTTACCAACTATGGAAGCCAGAAAGCCATGGAGATTGCTGCCTGCCCCAAGGTTGCCCTGCATTTCCCATGGCATATGTTGGATCGCCAGGTCAGGATTGCCGGTGAAGCTGAGAAAATAAATCACAGGGAATCAATGCAATACTTTATTTCGCGACCTAAGGATAGCCAGCTCGCAGCGTGGGCATCCCAGCAAAGCAGTCGGATTGGATCGAGACAGATGTTGCTGACACAGTTTGCACGGATGAAGCAGAAGTTTTCCATGGGGGAAATTCCACTGCCGGATTTTTGGGGTGGTTTTCGGGTCCGCCCTGATTCGCTTGAGTTCTGGCAGGGCGGCGCGGATCGATTGCATGACCGGTTCCTCTACACCAGACAGACCGAAGGTTGGTCTATCGAGCGATTGGCGCCATAAAATCCCCGGATTCCACAGGTTACCAGTCTGATAAGGACATGATACTGGTATGGAAGAGGTATCGTTACAGGATTTTGACTACTGGTTCCGAATGGCTTTCTTGGGCTACCTTGACCCAAATATCCCGGAATTGAACTTTTGAATTATGGTACATTGCCCTTCCTTCCCGTTCTTCCGGAATCTCGAACACATTCATGTGCGGGAGGGAGTTGCGGACCGTGTGTCATGCGGTTTTTGCTGTTGGCGGATTGAGAGAAATTTCCGGTCAGGTCAGGACGTGTAGCCGGGCTGAACTCATCCGGAACATTGAATAGGCAGGAACAATCTGTATGAATCAAGATGAATTCGATCGAATCAGTAGCGGCTATGTGTCGGATCCGCTCAGTTCATGGTCTCTCGATGCGAGCTGTTACAGCGATGCAAAATTTCTGGATATCGAGAGAAACCAGATTTTTCACCGTAGCTGGCAGTTTTTCTGTCATGCTGAAAAACTCAAACAACCCGGAAGTTACATCACCGCCCAAATCCAGGGGCAGGGTATCTTTGCTGTTCGTGATCATCACGGTCAATTAAGAGCGTTCTACAATGTCTGCAAACATCGCGGACACGAGTTACTGGAAGGTGAAGGGAACAGGAGTCTGATTGTCTGTCCCTACCACGCATGGAGCTATCGACTTGATGGAACCCTGCAAGCTGCGCGCCGTTCTGAATACATCAGCAATTTTGACCGGGAAGATGTTTGTCTCGATGCTGTTCAAATCGAGGTCTTTTGTGATCTGGTGTTTGTCAATCTGGACCCTGGGGCTGAGCCGTTATCAATACAGTCTGGAGGTTTGGGAGCGGAAATTCGTTCTTATGCGCCGGATATTGCCGATCTCAAGTTTGCCCATCGCTTGACCTACAATATCCAGGCAAACTGGAAGACGGTCATTGATAATTTTCTGGAATGCTATCACTGCCCGGTTGCACACAAGGACTTCTGTACTCTGGTGGACATGAATAGCTACAAGGTTCGTACTCACGATATTTATTCCAGTCATATGGCCAAGGCCGGCATGTCGAACAATCAGGCTTACGATGTAGCCAATGCAACGGTCACCGATCATGCGGTCTGGTATCTGTGGCCAAACACGGCACTATTGCGCTATCCGGGAAGAGGGAATTTCATGGTCTGGAAATTCATTCCTGCAGGCCCTGAGCAGACCTATGAAGAATTCGACTTCTTTTACGAAACCGAGCAGCCCATTGAGGCAGAGCTCGAGGCGATTCGTTTCATTGATGAGGTCCTGCAACCCGAGGATATCGGGCTGGTGGAAAGTGTACAGCGAGGAATGCGTACACCCGGCTTCAAACAGGGACGTTACCTTGTCGATCCTGAGCAAAGCGGCATGAGTGAACATGCGGTGCATCATTTTCATGGTCTGGTTTTAGACGCCTACAGGAAGGCCTGTTCAGCATGAACACGGACAAAGTCCCTCCCTTGCTTGACCGGATTGCAGTCGTCACGGGTGGTTGTGGAGGGATTGGCCAGGCGATTTGTGAGCGCCTGCTCAGGGAAGGTGCCAGGGTGTATGCTGCGGATCTTGTCAGACAGGTGCATCCTGATGTCAAATACCTCGAACACGATGTGACCTGCGAGCAAAGTGCGATTGACCTGATGCAGCATATCCAGAGTAATCATGACCAACTCGATATTCTGGTCAATGCGGCGGGTATTGAAATCGAAAAAACCATTGAAGAGACAACCCTGGATGAATGGAACCGGATTTTCGCAATCAATGTGACCGGTACTTTCCTGACTTCGAAATATGCAATTGCCTTGATGCGCAAAACCGGAGGGTCCATTATCAATTTCGGTTCCTATGATGGATTCATTGCTGATCCCAGACTGGCAGCCTACTGTGCAACCAAGGGAGCAGTGCATGCCCTGACCAAGGCCATGGCATGTGACCATGGTCCCGAAAATATCCGGGTAAATGCCATCTGTCCGGGTTTTATTGATACTCCCATGCTAAAGAGTTTCTTTGGTGAAGGAGATGACAGTGAGCGATACTACGAGGCGGCCCGAGAAGTTCACCCGATCCGCCGATATGGAACCCCTGAGGATGTTGCAAATCTGGTATTCTGGTTGGCGGGTGATGAGGCGGGTTATGCTACAGGGCAGTTGTGGGTGCTTGATGGGGGGTTGACCGCCCAGGTTCAGCAAATGCGTTTATGAGTAACGGATTGTCAGTGGTTGAGGCCAAATCAGTGTTATGAGTCATTTTCCATTGCAAGGAAAACCATGTCGAAATCCGTAATCATTACCTGTGCAGTTACAGGAGGTATTCATACCCCAAGCATGTCGCCGTACTTGCCGATTACCCCGAAGCAGATCGAAGATGCCGCGGTTGAGGCCTGTCAGGCCGGTGCTTCGATTATTCATCTGCATGCCCGTGCCCCCGATAATGGTCGACCGGATTATCGACCGGAGACATTTATGCAGTTTCTGCCAGGTATTCGGAGTCGGTGTGATGCGGTGGTGAATGTATCGACCGGTGGTGGTCTCGGGATGTCTATCGAACAGCGTCTGGCGGCGGCCCTGACAGCCAGTCCGGAAATGGCATCCCTGAATATGGGTTCTCTCAACTTCGGAATATTCCCGATGGCGGAGAAGTATGATTCATGGAAATACGACTGGGAACAGCCGTTTCTGGAAATGACGCGGGACTTCATCTTCCCGAATACGTTCAAGACCATTGAATATGCATTAAGGGAACTCGGCGAGCAGCACGGCACTCGTTTCGAGTTTGAATGTTATGATCTTGGGCATCTTTATAATCTGGCCTATTTCGTAGATCGCAAGTTGATCGGGCCACCCTTCTTTATACAGCTGATATTCGGTATTTTGGGTGGGGTCGGCGCTGACCTTGACAACCTCCTGCACATGCATCAGGTCGCATGCAAATTGTTCGGGGATGATCATGAATGGTCAGTCCTCGCAGCGGGTCGGCATCAAATGCCATTTGCAACCAGAGCATATGAAATGGGCGGCAATCTCAGGGTAGGTCTTGAAGACAGCTTGTGGATTGACAAGGGTGAATTGGCAGTCAGTAATGCCCAGCAGGTTGAAAAGATCAAATCCGGCATAGAGTCATCAGGACTTGAAGTGGCAACCCCTGCTCAGGCTCGCCAGCGACTGGCGCTGAAGGGTTCAGATCAGGTTGGGTTTTGAGCAATGGCAGACAGTCAATCCACCGGGATCCTCGCTGGAAAATCTGCAGTAATCACCGGCGGTGGCCAGGGTATCGGTCGGGCGATTGCCGAAAGATACATACAGGCAGGTGCTTCGGTTGTTTGTTGTGCACGCAGTAAAAGACCGGATGATTATCCTTCTGAAGCACACTGGCTGAAAGCTGATGTGTCGTGTATGGAAGATGTACAACGATTGGGCAGCACGGTAGAGGAGTTGTTCGGTGGGTTGTCGATTCTGGTGAACAACGCCGGTGTGCAGATGGAAAAAACCATTCTTGAAACTACCGATCAGGATTGGCAAACACTGATGGGGGTTAATGCTTTTGGAGTGTTCGCATGTTCCCGGGAACTGATTCCGCTTATGCATAAAGGAGGCGTGATTATCAATATGGGGTCGATATCGGGAAATGTTGCCGACCCCTGTCTGGCGATTTATAACGCATCGAAAGCATTCGTACATGGCTTGACGCGGTCAATTGCGGTGGATCATGGCCCCGGGATTCGATGCAATGCCATCTCACCCGGCTGGATTATGACCGGGATGGCCGATGCTGCATTCTCTGTTGCGAAAGATCCAGAAAAGGCAAGGCAGGATGCCTTGGAGAGACATCCGGTCGGTCGATTTGGAAACCCGTCAGATATAGCAGAGTTGGCAACCTGGCTCGCTTCGGATGCCGCATCCTTTGCAACTGGGCAGTGCTATACACTGGATGGTGGATTGACCGCTGCATCACCGCTTCATCCGGGCCTCGAGTAGATCAAGTGGAGTTCAGAGACATGCCAGAGATCGAGGAAGTCGCAGTATTAGGTGCCGGGGTAATCGGCTCAAGCTGGGCCGCATTGTTCCTGTCGGCTGGAGTGCGTGTCCATGTCTATGATCCCGCACCGGGGAGCGAACAGCACTTGAAGGATTATATCGAGACAGCCTGGCCGACCCTTGAAGCACTCGACATGACCGAGCAAGGTAATCCGGATGCCTTGTATGTCCATACCCGTGCCAATCTGGCGGTCGAAAACGCACAATTTGTTCAGGAGTGTGTGCCGGAACGTCTTGAGTTGAAATTTGCCCTGTTCAAGGACATTGAAGCCCATCTCGCGCAAGATGCGGTCGTTGCTTCATCGTCTTCTGGATTGATGTTGAGCGAGATGCAGCGTGGGTGGCAAAATCCTTCCCGGCTTCTGCTCGGACACCCCTTTAATCCACCGCATCTGATTCCTCTGGTGGAACTGTTGACCAATTCGGAAACTTCAGAGGGTGTTCTTGAGATTGCTGAACAGTTCTATAGACGGGTTGGCAAGATCACGATTCGGATCAACCGGGAAGTTCCGGCACATGTTGCCAACCGGCTTCAGGCCGCTCTGTGGCGTGAGGCAATCAGCCTGGTCGAAAACGGGGTGGCTTCGGTTGAGGATATCGACAAGGCGGTCTGGGCGGGCCCCGGACTCAGGTGGGCAGCAATGGGTCCGCACATGCTGTTTCATCTCGGTGCTGGCCCGGGTGGTATCAGTGAGTTTTGCAGGCGGTATTCAGACAGTTTCAAACGATGGTGGGATGATCTTGGGGAAGTCGAGTTGACGGAAGATTTGGCCAAGACACTGTTTGATGGAGTCACTGAGGAAGGCAAGGGTGAGACCACGCAGGAGCTAAGTAGAAGGCGCGATGCAATGATCGTGGGGTATTTGCAAAGCCGAAGGCTTTGCGACCTGGTTGATTGACCGTTGCGACCTGAAACCAGTAGTGATGACGTAAACCTGAAGCAGATAATATAGCCATGCCGTATCAGCCTCATGAATCGCAGGGCGTAATTCCTGTAGTTGATGCGGAATCAGATAACACAGTATGAGATACGATAATATACTTGAATGTATCGGCAAGACCCCTGTCGTGAGGCTGAATGAGCTTGGACGTGATACCGGGGCCAATCTATGGGTCAAACTGGAAAGCTTTAATCCCGGTGGATCGGTCAAGGATCGCCCGGCACTTCGCATGATTGAAGATGCCGAAGCCGATGGTCGTCTGAGACCCGGAGACACCATTATCGAGCCTACCTCCGGAAATACCGGTATCGGCTTGGCCATGGTAGCTGCGGTCAAGGGTTACCGATCAATATTCGTGATGTCCGAGGATATGAGTGAGGAGCGTAAGCTGATTCTCAGGATCTACGGTGGGGAGGTCATTCTCACTCCTGCCGAGAAAGGTACAGTGGGTGCCATTGAAGAGGCAAGACGGCTTGAGAGAGAGAAAGGTTATTTTTTTGTGGGGCAGCACTACAACCCATCCAACCCTCAATCACACGAACAGACAGCCGACGAGATCAAGAAGGATTTTGGTTCTGATCTGGCAGTCGTGATACTGACCACTGGAACCGGTGGAACGATTAGCGGCTTGTCCAGATTCCTGCGGCCCAGCAACCCTGATCTTGAAATTGTCGCCACAGAGCCTGCCGACTCGCCAATACTCAGTCAGGGCATAGCGTGCAAGCACAAGATCATGGGAACAGCACCCGGTTTCATACCTGATACGCTTGATATGAAATCGTTCGACCAGATCATTCCGGTCACCACTCGGCAGGCTTATGGCACGACTCGTGATCTCGCCGAGCGGGAGGGAATCCTTGCTGGAATCTCCTGTGGGGCCGCAACTTGGGGGATGCTGGAACTGGCTCGTTCCGGAAAATATCGGGACAAGAACCTGCTGGCGATTCTGGCGGATACGGGAGAGCGGTATTTGAGTACCGATGTCTGGGATTAAACGGTTCTAGTGGGAGGGCATCTCCCATCACGTCTATCCCGAGGAACTACTGTTTCATGAATGGGCCTGGCCATTCAAAGAGGTCTTGAGGTCCGGGAGCGAACCTTTGCCATTTTCGGCGTCGATGTTCCCTTGACATTTTCACGCCATGCGGTAATTGCACCGGCTCCGGCGATCAACACCATTCCAACTATATCAAGTCCTCCGGGCCACTCATCGAAGATGACCTTGCTCCAGAGTGCGGCAAAAATCAGATAGCTGAAATCCACCGGTGCCAGCCAGCTGCTTTCTGCAGTCTGGTAAGCCCGTCCAAGGCAGATATTCCCAGTGAGGTTAAGGATTGATGTAAGAATTATCAGGGCCAGAATCCCGAGTGTTAGTTCTGGCCATCCTATCGCAACAAACGGCATTGCTGCTTGAATCGATAGCGGAAGCGGAAACAAGTTCAGCAGTGTGATTCCGGCAATTCCCGAGATGGTAAAGCCGACTGCAACAAAAAAGGCCAGGGTTAACGGGCTTTCGTGTCGACAGGCATGGCGGATGGTAATGATGTTTGCAGCATAGAAGAGGCCAGCGACAATCGGAAGCAGCTGGACGGTTGAAAAGTCATCATGCCAGGGTTCGAAGACGAGCAATGCACCCAGTAATCCAGCGCCCAGGGAACCGAGGCGCCATATGCCTATTTTTTCACCAAGCAAAGGGACGGCGAGTATGGTGACAAACAGGGGGTAGGTATAAAGTCCCGCGCCCATTTGAGACAGGGACAGGAAGGGTGCTCCGGAGAAGAAGCAAAACATCGTGCAAATCAAGAGAAAGGACCGGAGGCAGACAGCTCTCGGGTTTTGGGGGATCAGCAGGGCAAGTCCACCTCCAACCGCTGCAAGAATTACCGTAAAGATGATATTGCCTATGGAACGTACTGTCTGGATTTGCCAGAACGACGAATCGGAGGACATCAGCTTGATTAGCGAATCCTGAAAGCCCAGAGTGAGTACTCCAACCAGCACCAGCCCTAATGCGAGAATGGGTCGATCCTCTCCGGATCGTTCAAAGAGAGGGATTTTCATGTCGATAAAGAGGTGGAGTTCGTTTTGGTAGGGGCTGCATCATGCAAATCTGAAGATTGGATAGCGTATCCGAAGTCTACAGAATCTGGTCACGAATCAAATGCGCCAATTCCAGTCATGAAGTGGAAAATCCCGACAAGTCGGGAGTGATTCTGGTAGTTGTCTAACTGGTATAACCGAGTATATATGCTACATGTAATTGTAAATCGGATTCACGTGATAGCGACACGAACAGGTGCAATCCGGAGCGGTATTGCAGCCCCGGTTCCATTCCTTTATAGTGGAATTGAGGATTGAGGAATGACCGAAATTCCGTAGTATTTGCCAAGGCTTGGTGAAAGATTTCAAGATGGCTTGATCTCAACAACGCTACGATTGCAGCTATTCCATTCTTACAACTACTGATACAATCTCAGTCAATTCGTCCCATGCAACCAATATCGAAAACTGCCCGGAAAAAGATCACTGCCGGGTCTTTTCGGAATACTCCGGGAAAACACCCGGCTGCTTCGAAATTCAGGTGCATAGACTCAAAGTTTTTGTGGAAATAGCAATGATCGAGACAAAGTTGACTCATTTGACCCAGGACGGTGAAGTGCACATGGTTGATGTCGGAGGAAAGAAGGAGACAGAGCGCATTGCGATAGCCGAAGGTCGGATCAACATGTCCACCGAAACACTCGAGTTGCTCAAGTCCGCAAGAACCAAAAAGGGTGATGTGCTGGCTGTAGCCCGCATCGCAGGCATTATGGCCGCCAAGAAAACTGCCGAATTGATTCCCCTGTGCCATCCCTTGATGCTTACCAATGTCGATATTTTGCTGGATCTGGATGAAAGTCGTCTATCCGTAATCTGTCGGGCCACCGCACGAACGACTGAGCGGACAGGAGTAGAAATGGAAGCCCTGGTTGCCGTTCAGGTTGCTCTTTTGACGGTGTATGACATGTGCAAGTCATCAGACCGCGGTATGGAGATTAGCGGTGTACGACTGATACACAAGGCAGGAGGAAAATCCGGAGAATGGAATCGGGACGATTCCGATCACTGACCCATGAACGATAAGCCGGACGTATTTTCCTGTGATGTCGATACTGCCTCAATTACCGTGGCCGAGGCCTTGGCACGCATTATGCAGACAGTCGAACCCATAAAGGGGCATGAAACCGTTCCGCTTGTATCAGCCTTGGGCCGGGTCGTCAGGGATGATATTGCCAGTCCTGCCGACGTGCCAAACCACACCAATTCTGCAATGGATGGTTATGCGTTTCGCGGGTCCGATCTGCCGACCTCCGGTGAGAAGCAATTCCGGGTTGCTGGAACCGCTCTGGCTGGTGCTCCATACCATGGTCATGTGAACACCGGTGAATGTGTTCGGATTATGACCGGCGCAGTCATGCCGGCTGGTACCGATTCAGTGGTAATGCAGGAACGTGTGCAGGTGGACTCCGATGAAATCATGGTGGGTTCCGGGGAAAAGATTGGTGCCAATGTCCGACATGCCGGCGAAGATATGCGTTTGGGTGATGTTGTGGTCAGAAAAGGTACCCGAATCGGAGCATCACAGCTTGGTCTTCTGGCTTCACTGGGTCTTCCACAGGTCAGGGTGATTCAGAGGCCGCGGGTCGCCTATTTTTCGAATGGCGATGAACTTCGTGCAGTCGGAACACCGCTTGCATTGGGCGAGGTCTATGACTCGAACCGATATACATTATTTTCAATGCTGAATGGCCTTGGTGTAGAGACTATCGATCTGGGTGTGGTTCGGGATGATCCGGATATGATTGCAAACGTCATACGGGAAGCTACTCATGAAGCTGATCTCATTATCTCGACAGCCGGAGCATCGGTTGGTGATGCAGATTATATTCGAGACATACTAAGCCGGCTCGGTCAAGTGGCATTCTGGAAAGTTGCAGTCAAGCCTGGACGTCCTCTTTCTTTCGGAAAACTGGGTGAGTCCTTGTTTTTCGGATTGCCAGGCAACCCGGTATCGGTGATGGTGACCTTTCAGGTTTTTGTAAAACGAGCCATCTCGAAACTGGCAGGAGAATCGAAATTTTCGGAACCGAGACTGTTCATGAAAACCGTTTCGGATTTGAGAAAAAGGCCAGGCAGGATGGAGTACCAACGGGGCATTATGTCTGTTGATGCATCCGGTGAAGCAGTTGTTTCATCAACTGGAGAACAGGGATCAGGAATATTGAGTTCCATGAGTCAGGCAAACTGCTTTATCATTCTTCCGGATGATTCAGATGGGGCAAAGGCCGGAGACCGGGTCGAGGTCCAACCTCTCCCGAGCGGTATTTGAATGGCGTACATCTGAATCCGGGAGTCCTTTCGATTGATGAGTGAAATTATCGCACAATCGGTAGCTAATTCGGATATTACCCGCTGGAACCTCAAGTATCAGAAGGGTCAGTCAAGGCAGGTCGGGCCCCGGGGGGAACCTGAATTAATTGCGCTGACTGGCCTACTGGATAATCAGGGACTGGCTCTCGATATGGCGGCTGGTCGTGGTCGAACTGCACTGTACCTTGCTGAACTTGGCTATCGGGTTATTGCCTGTGACGGAGCCGAGACCGCTCTTGCAGGCTGCTCGAGGTTCGCAAGGAACCGTGGTCTCAATGTTTCCTGCATGGTCTGTGATCTTGATACCTATCGATTCAGTGCGGGCCTGTTCGATTTACTGGTAGTGGTTCGTTATCTCAATCGAAGCCTGTTGCCGATTCTGCCTGACTGGATTCGTCCGAATGGATGGCTGTTTTATAAGACGTTCAACAGCCGGTTTCTGAAGACCAACCCCGGATTCAATCCCGACTATACGGTTCAGCCCGGAGAATTGGACCGGATATTTTCCGAACTTGATATACATGCTTCCGATATTGAGGGCGGGGAACTGGTTTCGGATGAGAGAATGAGTTTCGTATTTGCCCGAAAGCCGCCAGACAACGACTGATCGCAATTATTCCCAGGATCCGGAGTCGGTCGGCTTCATGGCATTGAGTTTCCGGTAAAAGAGAAGCCCGGATTGATGATTCAATCGACACGCAAGCTTCATCCGTTCATGCCGGGGTAGTTGCGAGCCGGTCACGCCTCAGGATGAATCCCACAATCATGAGATTGACAATATTGAATGCGATTGCATTCATGAACGATGCGGTATATGAACCGGTCAGGTCAAACAAAATACCGGCCATCCATCCTCCGAGCGCCATCCCCAGAATAGTAAATACGAAAACCAGCCCGATCCGTGTACCTGCTTCGGATGGTCGGAAAAACCGACGAATCATGATTGCATATGATGGAACTATGCCACCCTGTGACAGTCCAAAAGCGATTGAAGCCAGATATAGGCCGGTCAGACCGTCAACGAACAGAAATGCTGCCAGTACAGCCATCTGGAGAAATGATCCCAAGGCAAGTGTACGGGTGCCTCCAATTCGATCAGAAAGCATGCCGGAGCCGATGCGGCTGATAATTCCACAGCCGAGCATCAGGGCAAGCATGCTGGCCCCGTCCTGCGCAGTGAAACCGAGGTCAATGGAATGTGGAACAATATGAATCTGAGGCATCGACATGGCTACGCAACAACCAATGCCGGCACAGCAAACCAGACTTTGCAAACTGCGTTTGGACATGCCAAGTGGTACATTCCAGCGACTTCTTGTCCCTTCACCTGGCTCTTCCTGGCTCATCACGGGCTTTCGGAGATAGATCAGAGACAATACGGGCATGATCAGTACGCACAACACTGACAACTGCCTTAATGATTCCCGCCATCCATATGCATCAATCCAGTCTTGCAAGATCAGTGGCCAGACTGCTCCGGCAAGATAACTTCCGGAAATCACGATGCCAACGGCAAGACCCTTGCGGTCCTCAAACCATTGCGATATGTCCGCAACCAACGGGCCAAACGAGAAGCTGCCGCCCAATAAGCCGCAAAAGAACAACAGGATTAGGCTGAATGGCAAAAGCGAATGGCTATTTGAGGCCAAATAAAGTCCGAGCGGAAAGCATGCGCTTGCAGTGACACACAATGGAAACAGCCCCCACCTATCCATTATTCTGCCGAGCAGTACATTGCCAACACCAAAGCCGATCATGTAAAAGGTGTAGGGTAAAGAGGCATCTCCTCGACCGATCTCAAATTCTGCGGAGACCGGGCCGAGCATCATGATTGGCACATACATGCCGGATAAGGCAATGGTCATCAAAACCAACGAATTAATGACCCGAAATACCGAAAAATAGGAAACTTTCATGTACAGTTGCCCTGTCCGATCGAGGTTCTGTAATCGCAGCTTTCAGTCCGGTGTACGGCCGAACGATATCCGACATATTCATAGGTAGTCAAAATGGCAACCCTTATCCTTGATAGGGGCCATGCAGTTCGGACTGGAATTCGTGTTTTTCGGCACAATCCTGAAAAACTTCCAATCGTATATGCCCGGTGGCGAAGCATCAAAACAGTATTCCCCAAATTGACTTCAATAGAGGGTTCGAAAAATCCGACAGATGATTGCCGTGCAAATGGAATAAGTAGATGTTGAGTCAGGATTTCCCGGATACGGATTCCGAGTCCAGTTTTCTGAGAGCCGTTATCTTTTCCCGGATGCGGATTTCGAGTCCTCGGTCGACCGGGTGATAGAATGTTTTCCGACCCATGCCTTCCGGGAAATAATTCTCGCCGGCCGCGTATCCCCCGGGTTCGTCATGTGCATAGCGATAGTTTTTTCCATAGTCTAGTGATTTCATTAATTTGGTGGGAGCGTTACGCAGATGGTTCGGCACTTCCATAGAGGCAGTTTCAGCCGCAGATTTTGCTGCCTCATTGAAGGCGGTATAGACGGCATTGCTCTTTGCGGCTATGGTGAGATAGACAACTGCCTGAGCAATGGCCAAAGGTCCCTCTGGGTCACCCAGACGGGTTTGCACATCCCAGGCATCCAGAGCCAGCCGAAGAGCTCGTGGATCGGCATTGCCGATGTCTTCCGAGGCCATTCGAACTACCCGTCTGGCAATGTAGACTGGATCACAGCCTGCATTGAGCATTCGACAAAGCCAGTATAGGGCAGCATCTGGATCGGATCCACGCACCGACTTGTGCAAAGCCGATATTTGGTCGTAGAAATAATCTCCCCGCTTGTCAAACCGTCCGGTTAATCCTCCCGCCATGATTTCGCTGATCAGGGATTGTGTAATGTTGCCGTCTTCTGCCAGATCGGAAGCGATCTCCAGAATATTCAGGGCGGATCGTGCATCACCATTTGCAAAATGTGCAAGGCTTGAAATGGCTTCATCTGGAATCTTCAGATTGAGTTGTCCGAGCCCCGCCTCGCGATCATGCAGGGCCCGGCTAATGAGGTTGGTGATATCGTCTTCCGATAATGACTTGAGGAGGTAGACGCGCAGTCGCGAGAGGAGCGCATTGTTCAGTTCGAAAGACGGGTTTTCGGTAGTTGCGCCGATGAAGATAATGGTTCCATCTTCGATATGCGGCAAAAACGCATCTTGTTGGGATTTGTTGAAGCGATGGACTTCATCGACAAACAGCACGGTTTTTGTTTGTTCTGTATCCAGCAGGATGCGTGCTGTTGTGACCACCTCCCGAATTTCCTTGACGCCACTCAATACGGCCGAGATAGCCACAAACTCGGCATTGCCATAATTTGCAATGATTCTCGCCAGAGTGGTTTTGCCGGTACCCGGTGGTCCCCAGAACACCAAGGAGTGGATCATTCCGCTACGGATGGATTGATAGAGTGGCTTGTCAGGTTCCAGAATGTGCTGTTGCCCGGAAACATCATCAATGGATGATGGGCGCATTCGATCGGCCAATGGGCGGTATGCGTTTTTCATTGTGTCTGGTTTTTCGAAAGACTGGGTCACAATGAATTTACTCTCCTGACGGGCCGATCAGAAACCATCCGTATAGGGGGGCGAATCCCCAGCCCTGTTCCGAGTGGTCGTCATGCCGGAACACCCTCGGCAACCCTCATCGTCGCCGCTGAGGACACGGCAGGTGTTGATACGGTAACAATGGCCAGAGGTCGCATATAGGGGGATCTTTGGAATTTCGCTTCAGTCTATCGGGATTCTAATGCAAACAATTCCCATTCACCAATGCCGGTCTGAAAAACAGCGAATATGGATACGGATATCATCTGTCGCCTGGCAAGATTTCGGGTATAGTGTGGTCTCATTCTTCAGATGTGGCGGGATGAACAATTCGGTAGCGCCAACCACAGCATCTTGGTCAGATCTCCTCAATCGTCAACATCTTCCCCTGCTGTTGACTTTATGTCTGGCCATGTGGCTGCACGCCACAAATACATTACTGACGGCAACAACCATGCCAAGTGCAGTCGAGGAATTGGGTGGGCTGAACCTGATCAGCTGGACATTTGCGCTGTACCTGATGGGATCGATTCTTGCTGGAGCTGCATCCAGCATTCTCGTTGTCCGGTACGGGTTACGTACCACCATGATTTATGCTGCCCTGATTTATGTTGCAGGTTCTGTAGTCTGTGCAACAGCGGCGAATATGCCGGCCGTTTTGGTGGGCAGAACCCTTCAGGGTTTGGGTGGAGGTTGTCTGGTCGGCACCGTATTCATTGCACAGAGCCGATTTTTCCAACCGGAACATGTACCTCATGTTATTGCCATGATCTCGGTCGTCTGGATGCTTGCTACGTTTGCGAGCCCCATGATCGGAGGAGCATTCTCGACCTGGGCAGACTGGCGATATGCATTTTGGGCATTTGCCGTTCAGGCGGTGCTGCTGGCTGTAATCATCCGTCTCATGATGCGTACTTCCAGGCCAAACAGCAATCAATCAACAATAAGATTGCCGGTTATTCGTCTTGGTCTGCTGGCCATGGCCATATTGATGATATCGGTGGCAGGAGTCGAATTCCACATCGCGCTTTCCCCCATACTGGTAATCAGTGGATTTGCCTGTATTGTTGTTTTTGTTTATCGGGACGCCCACTCCGAGAATGGCCGCATGTCCCCTCGCAGCATTGTTGATTTTCGGCATCCGCTTGCCAGCGGCATCATGACCATCCTGCTGCTTTGCATGAGCATTATGTCATTGGCTACTTATGGACCATTCATCCTGATCGAACTGCATGGCATGACGCCCTTCACTGCAGGATTGATTCTGATGCTGGAGTCTCTGGCATGGGGGATCATGGCGTTGACATTCTCAAGTACATCATCGAAGCATGAGCATCTGCTGATTCGCTTTGGAAGCGCATTCGTATTGGTCGGATTGGTGGCTTGTGCGATCGCTTTTCCATATGGGCCAATCTGGCTGATTGCAGTCTCAGCCATGATTTCAACGGGTGGGTTCGGCATGATGTGGGGGTTCATCATCAAGCGAATTCAGGGGGGTGCCCCGAAAGAGGAAAAAGATCGCGTATCCTCCCTGCTTCCGATAACCCAGCAGATGGGCTTTGCCTTGGGAGCTGCGCTTTGTGGATTGGTAGCAAACTCAATGGACTTGGCTACTGGCTTGCCGGCAGACCGAATCCAGATGGCTGCATTCTGGATCTTTGCCGGATTTGTCCCGTTGGCTCTGTGCGGCAACTTTACGGCCTGGCGATTCTCGCGGTAATTCGATTTCTCGGGACTTATTCCTTGAGCTTGTAGCCGGTTTTGAAAATCCACCAGGTGATGGAGATGCAAATCATCAGAAAAGTTCCTATCATGCCAAGGCTGAGCATGATGCTGACATCGGATATCTCATAAAAGCTCCATCGAAATCCACTGACCAGATACAGAACAGGGTTGAAATAGGTAACTTTTTGCCAGAACTCCGGGAGCATATTGACCGAGTAGAAACTGCCGCCCAAAAAGACCAACGGGGTAACGACCAGTAATGGGATGATTTGCAGCCGTTCAAAATTTTCGGCCCAAATGCCAATCAGAAATCCGAACAGGCTGAAGGTGAAAGCGGTTAGCAGCAAAAACAACAGCATCCATCCCACATGAGCAATATAGATATTCACAAACAGCCCGGAGGTTGCCAGAATCACCAACCCGACAATCAGTGATTTGGTTACTGCTGCTCCGACGTAGCCAATTACAATTTCGAGGTGGGAGATCGGAGCGGAAAGTATTTCATAAGTAGTGCCGGTAAAGCGTGGAAAAAATATGCCAAATGATGCATAAGTCACACTTTGAGTCATCAGGGTCAGCATGATTAGCCCGGGCACGATGAAGGAACCATACGATACTCCATCAATTTCGGTGATTCGGGAACCGATTGCCGACCCGAACACTACAAAATACAGGGATGTCGAGATGACTGGCGAAACCAGGCTCTGGAAAATCGTGCGTCTCGCCCGATCCATTTCATGCATGAAAATGGCCTTGATGCCCGGAATATTCATATGTCGGCCTGCTCCTTAGCTGTTGGATGCATATTTTGATTCTGCGTGTTCCAGTATTTCGACGCGCTCATCGACCAGATCCATGAAGATATCTTCCAGAGAGCTTTGTTCAGTCCTCAAGTCCCTGAAACTGATCTGCATTGACGAGAGATCCTTGAGCAAGGACGTGATGCCAGTCCGTTTTCTGGTTGTTTCATAGTTGTACACCAGTATGGTTCCATTTTCCTGAGTATATAGATCGTAGTCACCGAGTTGTTCGGGAATTTGAGGCATTGGTTGTTGCAGTTCCAGAAACATCTGCTTTTGGCCCATTTTCTGCATCAGTTCGGCTTTCCTCTCAACTACGATGATTGAGCCGTTGTTGATCACGGCTACCCGGTCGGCCATCTCTTCTGCTTCTTCGATATAATGGGTGGTGAGAATGATGGTCACCCCGTTTTCCCTGAGTCTATGGATGAGATCCCAGGTCTCTTTGCGCAGGTTGACGTCCACTCCTGCGGTCGGTTCATCAAGAAACAGGACTCGAGGTTCGTGCGAAAGTGCTTTTGCAATCAGAAGACGTCGTTTCATACCGCCCGAAAGTGCCTTGATCTGTGAATATTTTTTATCCGACAGGCTGAGATCAGAGAGCAGTTGGTCAATATATGCTGGATTCGGGGTTTTCCCGAACAGCCCGCGACTGAAATTGACGGTCTTGATGACTGATTCAAATGGTTCAATCGGCAATTCCTGGGGAACCAGGCCAATCAGTTTGCGGGTATGCTGATAATCACGAATAATGTCGTGGCCATCTACCGTCACGCTTCCGGAGCTGGGGCGAACCAGGCCGCAGATTATGCTGATCAGGGTGGTTTTTCCGGCTCCATTGGGTCCAAGCAGGGCGATGAGTTCACCTTCCTCGATATCCAGGTCGACCCCATTGAGTGCAATATGCCCGTTTTGATAAACCTTGGACAGGTTCTCGATTGAAATAAAGGATGGCATGTAGTGCGTCTGGGATTTTGGGTGGGGGTTGGGGTGGAATGGGTGTAAGAGAAACGGAAGTATATCACACCGTTCTGATGGCTCGTTTTTGCCCATTGGCGGATCAGGAGAGTTCTCTCCCGAACTGGCCCAAAGGGAAGCCGTGCGGATGATCACTGCCCTCAAGACGGGCAACGACCCATTGGCGGAAGAGCTTGCGGAACGGTACCTACGGGAGTACGTGGCCGTGTCTACCGGGAAGTCCACTAGCCCCTGTTTCCCCCGCCGTGGGAGTGGGGCTACTCCCGTGCGAGCAGCCTGCCGCCCGCGATCGCCAGGTCCGCGGGCGCGCCGGACAGGGTGATCCTGGTGAGACCTGTCACGCCCGGCCTGATCTCTCCGGTGGGATTCCCGAGACTGCCACCTGCCTGGTATTCGTCCTCGTGAATGTCCAGGTCACCAGTGACGCCACCACCGCTCCCTCCCGGGAAAGTGGAATTCCCGGGAGTCGGCGTGATCATGCCCCGTCCAGGGACTCCGCCCGGGTCCCGGTCGGATCGAGCGCCAGGCTCGCGGTCAAGCCGGAACATGATGCACCGGGAAATGCCCGTCATCACCACCGCAGGCCCACCTCGAACCCGAAGACGTGTTCGGGCGCCGTGTCCGGATCCTCCCTGCGCGTCGCCTTCACCCCGAAGGAAAGGTCGGGGGCCGACCCGGACTCCGGCGTCAGGCGCCAGCCGACACTGTAGTCCCGGGTATCCCCGGCAATGTCCATTCCGGCGTACGGGCTGCCCGTGTACCTTCCCGAGAAGGCTGGAAAACCATACGCAGCCTCCACCGTCCAGCGGCTTTCCTCATTCCCGCCTCCCGCACGGTCCTCCAGCGGGTCCGGACGGAACAGCGCCTCGAGACCGCCCTCCGACCGGCCGCCCCGATCCTGGCGAAGGCTGAACGACGGGCCACGAACGGTGTTCCCGTCCGGATCGAACGACAGGTCCACCGAGAACCCCCGATCCTCCAGGTCATCGTCATCATGGCTCACCAGCGTGCGGCCGGACAGGTCCAGACGGATGCCG
>JAJEAV010000013.1 GCA_022822625.1 Gammaproteobacteria bacterium
CGCACAAATAACATTACTCGTAGAGTACTCTTTGGTCAAGCATTTTTTGTGCAGTGCAACCGGGTAGCAGAAATCGGAAAATCATTCCGGTTTCCTGACTGGCAAAAACCCCGAACAGGGTTCGCAGAAAGCGAAACGCCAATTTGGATAACGACCCCCAAGACTGAGGTGCCCGCCCTGGTGAGCGCATGGGCTGAAAGCGGGACTTTGAGAATTGCCGGAAAAAAGAAGGGTGCCGGCTTTCCCGAAAAAAAACCAACCCTGACCCCCCTCGGTGGAACTAGTCTTTTTCCTTCTCGTCTTCATGCCTGGTTAAAGATGAAAACCAGTCCTGTTGCATCTTTTGCCACATCTGCATGTTCTGTTGGCCTACATTTGACCAGAAATTCAACGGGTTTTGATCCAGCATTTCGTTCATGCGAGACTGAAAATGCTCTTGTTGCTGTTGAAAGAAAGCGAGACTCTGATTCAGAAAATTCGAGAAATGCTGGTTTTGATCCCCTCCGTAATAACGGATGAAACGCTGCAGGTTCTCGGTCGAAAAGAGGGGGTCCTTTTCAGATTCCTGATCAATGATGATCTGAAGCAGTATGCTTCGTGTGATGTCTTTTCTTGAATGAGCATCAACTACCTTGAATTCCACATTTTCAATAATCATCTGCTTGACTTCATTCAGGGTGATATAGCGACTTTCCTCCATGTCGTAAATTCGACGATTGGGGTACTTCTTTATAATCCTGATATCTTTCTGTTTGTTCATCGCAAATTCTGGAGAGTGGAGTATTCCTTCATGAAAGGGTTTTCCTGTTGTTTGTCCAACAGCCGGGTTTGCAAATACAGTAAATTATCGTTACTCAATGGATAAACGGGTTATGCCTGCATGAAACATGCATATCATACACCTGATGCCGGACTTTGGAACAAACCTGTTCGGGTCTATTTTTTCGATATAACTATTTGCTCGCCTAGTTGATGTCGTGTTGCCAGAATCTCCCGTTCAGATGCGGATTACAAGCTACAGCAGTCTCGACATATTATCGGACAGGGCATCCGGCATGTCGCCACAGCGGTTCAACACGCATCTCCAGATTCCTATCGCCAAAAACCATGCCGATCAAGTAAGCAGGTCCTCCCAGGCCCCGGTATTTTTCGGCATGACCTTTTTTACGGGCCAGTGCGATTACGCTGTCCGAACTCCCCTGATTCCTGTTTTTGGATTAGGATGGGGAGATGGATGTAACCACATTCGCTGGTAGTCAATTGACTGCCAGTTTTTGTCTTGTCTCACGCATTAGCTCGAATAAGGACATATGCTGTTTTCCGGACTCATCGAAATTACCGGGGCTCAGCCATGCAATAAATGCCTTCTGGATTGTCTGCCATTCATGATCAAGAATGGAGTACCAGGCCGTGTCACGGTTTCGTCCTTTCACTACCATCATCTGACGGAAAGTTCCCTCATACTGAAACCCCAGTCGAATTGCAGCCCTGCAAGACTTTTCATTCAACGCGTCACACTTCCATTCATACCTTCGATAACCCAGATCGAAGACATTGCGCATCATCAGATACATAGCTTCAGTGGCTGCAGGCGTGCCTTGCAGGGCAGGGGAGTAATTGATATGACCTACTTCAATGGAACCGGCATCCGGGTTGATTCTGAGATAAGTCGCTACCCCTTCGGCTTGGCCTGAAGCGAGGTTGATGACTGCATAGTATTGCGGGTCATCGGATAGACAATCGCATTCAAGCCATTCCCTGAAGGAGGAGAAATCATCAAAAGGACCATAGGGCAGATACACCCAGACCCGATTTCCCCGGTCCCTGCTGTATGCCTCATAGAGTTGCCTAGCATGTCTTTCCGTGTCCAGCGGCTCAAGACATGAATACTGGCCTGACAGAACGGTTTTTTCGGGTCTTGGCGGACTATTCCAGTCTTCGACTGCATACCCGACTGGCATTCCAAGTGCATCAAACTGGTTTTTCATGCTTTTTCCCTCAACTATACGATGCGGTCTTATCCCAGAACGCGATCAAGATCATGGATAATGTCTTCGGCATCTTCAAGCCCCACGGACAATCGGAAAACCCCCTGGCCTGCGATTTCCCGATATTCCCGTTCCAGCTTTCCATCAAGCTTGTATGATGAACTGATTAGATCATCGGTTTCCAGGAGAAAGACCAGGCTCCGGTGATGTCCCAGCGATACCGCATAATGGACAATTTCAAGGTCATTCATCATTCGCTTGGCGTATGACTGGGGAGATGCAGTGCGAAATGTAATCATTCCGGAGAAGTTATTCATCTGCTTTTTTGCAAGTTCATGTTGTGGATGAGACGCAAGTCCGGGATAGCGAACCAACTCCACATTGGGGTGCGATTCAAGGAATTTTGCAACCTGCATGGCATTTTCCTGATGGGTTCGCATTCGAAGTGGCAGGGTCGCCGCCCCCCGCATGATCAGCCAGGCGTTGAAGGGGCTGATTGCCCCTCCATGATGGAGCATGCCTCCACCAATAATCTCCGATGTAATTTGCCGGCTGGCAAGGACTGCACCGCCAATGGCATCTCCATGTCCGCCAATATACTTGGTGAGCGAATGTATGACGATGTCAGCACCCAGCTCCAGAGGGCGGGTGACAACAGGGCTTGCGAAAGTACTGTCAACGGCCAATAAGGCATTTGCTTCTCCTGCAATCCTTGAGGCGGCATGAATGTCCGTTAATTTGACAAGCGGGTTCGATGGCGTTTCAATCCAGATCATGCGGGTATTGTCACGCATCGCATTTTTGATGTTTTCCGGATTCGATGTATCAACCGGTGTAACATCAATACCGTTTTTTGGAAGCAGTTGTCGAGAAATTTCTGCTGTACCAGGGTAGTTGCTTTCACTAATGATCAAGTGGTCTCCGGAATTCAACAGGCCAAACAGAACCCCACTGGATGCCGACATGCCGGAAGCGCAGGCAAGGCAGGACTCGGCATTTTCGAGCAGGCACAATTTCCTTTCCAGCTGTCGTATGGTCGGATTGGCCCATCGTGTATACACATACGGCGTATCATCATCCATATTCGTAACGGAAAAACTGGTGGGTTGATCTACGACATAGGTGCTGGACATAACGATGTTCGGGCTGGATGCCCCAGTTTGAGGATCGGGTGTTTCACCGCCGTGTACGGCCAGGGTGCTGATTCCCTTGTTGTTCGTTATTGAGTTCTTGTTCATGTTCATGGTTTCTAATGGTTGAAGGCTATATGGGTTTTCCTGGTTTCGGCCTTGAAAAACATATTCAGCATTGACTATCGAGTGATGAGAGTAAGAGCATATCAGATACAATCCGGATCGTTCGATCAAAACCCGAAGTTGCCAATGATCGAAATCACGGTGATTTCTGGAATATCAGGTTCGGTGCTACAATCCCGGTTGATGAATTGTTCCGGTTAGAGGAACGGGCTTATTGATAGCCAGCCAGTTGATGAAGCGGAGTTTTCCGCGAATGACGCACATCCCGTAAAATGCCAGCCTCACTGATCAGAGGACGGCAGGAAATTTTTGTGAGAAGAAAATGTCAGGTTTGTTACCCAATGTAGATCCAGATGGTTTGCTGGAGTATTCAGTTGTCTTTACGGATCGCTCCCTGAATCACATGTCGAAAAAATTCCAGCATGTCATGCTGGATATTCGTTCCACTCTGATGAGCGTGTACAAGGCGCAATGCATGGCTGTTGTGCCCGGGGGTGGCACTTATGGAATGGAAGCCGTAGCTCGACAGTTTGCAACTGACAGGAAATGTCTGATTGTAAGAAACGGATACTTCAGTTACCGCTGGAGCCAGATTTTCGATGCAGGCAATATTCCGTCCCAGTCGATCGTCATGAAGGCATCCCGGGTTTCTGATGACAAGACAGCTTCTTTTGCGCCGGCTTCGGTAGATGATGTGGTCATGAAAATTTCCGAAGAGAAACCGGATGCTGTATTTGCTCCGCATGTCGAAACTTCTTCTGGCATGATTCTGCCTGACAGCTACATCCGCAAGATCGCCGATGCTGTCCATGATGGTGGAGGGTTGATGGTTCTGGACTGCATTGCATCCGGCACAGTATGGGTAGATATGGACAGGTGTGGGGTTGATGTATTAATCAGCGCTCCGCAAAAGGGCTGGAGCGCATCTCCCTGTGCTGCATTTGTGATGTTGAGTGACCGGGCTCTGGGGGCCATGTCTTCAACTACCAGTAGCAGCTTTTCGTGTGACCTTCGCAAGTGGCATGAAATCATGCAGGCGTATGTAAAAGGTGGTCATGCCTATCATGCGACCATGCCAACCGATGCCTTGACGGCATTTCGCGATACCATGCAGGAAACCCAGGGAATTGGTTTTGATGTTTTATTTGGTGCCCAGCATGAACTTGGCAGTCGAATTCGCTCTCTGCTCGAGGTGCGTGGATTTGTGAGTGTTGCCGCTGATGGATTCAAGGCCCCTTCCGTGGTAGTCAGCTATACGGCTAATCCAGAGATTCAAAATGGCTCCTTGTTTGCATCTCACGGATTGCAAATTGCAGCGGGTGTCCCACTGATGTGCGATGAAGGTGAAAACTTCAGGAGTTTTCGACTGGGGCTTTTCGGTCTGGACAAGCTAACCGAAATCGATCGAACCGTATCAACTTTTGAGCAGGCATTGGATCGCATATTTGATATCGCGGCCTGATCAAGGTAACAGGCCGGGTGTTATTGAAATGCAGGCAGGTAATGGTTGAGCGTTACCAGCCAGATTGAGCCGAACACTACCATGGTGATTGAATACGGCCAGTTATCCATGGCGATTCGCCAGCTTGGTATTCCATATCGCCCTTGAAAGATGAGATTAGTGCCGGAAAGATAGCTTGAACAGGTGCCCAGGTGCCAGGCAAACAACCAGGTTGCCCCAATCAGATTGGCATTCGGTGAGCTTTCAAGCAAGATCGGTGCCGCACTGGCAATCTGAATCACTGGATGAATACCGATAGCGGATAACAGTACCATACCCGCCAGGACCGATACGATGGTTATTGTCGAGTAGTTGGTAATGTGAAACTCGATAAGGTCGGCTTCAATGAGCGCAATGATGCCGACCGCTAAAACGCCTGCCGACAAGAACAGGGTTAGTTCACTGACCATTTTGGGCAGGCCTTCAGCCACGAAATCACTCATTCGTGAAATCGTCGAAATCAGCCCGTAACGAAGCACAAGCATCGTTACGGTTACAAGCAATGCGGATGAGGCAATGATTGCAAGAATCGAAGATCCATCCAGCAAAAGATAACCAAGCAGGGAGGTACAGATCAGGATCAATGGAATCCTGGTGTCTCGTCCATGTACAGGGTAGCCAACGAAATCCGACAACTCGTGTTGATGAAATTTCCATGCGGTTAAACATACATAGATTAATCCGACAATACATACGGGAATACCGGCAAATATCAGCCACAGGAGATTGGCCTCCGGTGAATAGGTGAAAACCACTGCCATGGCGCCGTAAAACGGAGACCAGGAGGCAGCTCCGCAAAACACCCGCGTTGAACAACTTGCCATATATCGGTTAATCGGTTTGGTGACGTGAATACGATCACACATCACGACAGGAGCAGATATATTGGTAATTGAACTCGAAAAACTGAGACCCATCATGGTTCGAAAAAATGCAGCCGGTCCTTGAGGTAGACTCGGAGCCGTATCATCTCCTGGCAGGGTTACCAGTCTCAGGAATCCAACTGCGGCTACCATGCTTAATAATGAGGTATTGAGAGTGGTCAGGAGAAACAAATCGGGAGTCTGTCCTCGAGTCAGGGCAAAGATGGACAGGGCCATTCCCAACAGAACCAGAATGCCAGCCTGAATCTTGAGGGCTCGCGAAGTGTCAATAAACAGCAAAAGACCCGCAATCCATCCTGAAATTCCAGCCAAAAGTGCAACCACGTGTTCTCCGGGGAAATCAACGAGTCCCTTCAGGATACTCAGCAGGATCATGGTCATGATCATCAATCCAGCCAGGGTTTTACGGTTAATGTTCTTCATCAATGCGTTATTGCGAGGGAATTTCAGTAACGAGGCGGGGAGGTATGACAGGACATCGCCCAATCCACAATCGAATATATTTTGAAATTACCCCCGTTCATTGTCGGAAATCCTGTCCTTCCCTTGTGGTCAACATTCATGGTTCACGGTCAGTTATCCTTGGCGTATCGAATATAATTCCCAATTCATTCCACTAGGGTATCAACACAGACAGCCGGGTCAGTATCCTTCCGATTCGCAAATTTCAGGGATTCTACATGAACACAATTCCAACCCATTTGATTATTTCGTAGGGGATGCCCCAGCAGTACATGCATGTTCCTTCATGGAAGAACACTTTATATGAACCTCGCAGATTCATGAATAATCTTGAAAAAATTGCAGTCATTGGTGCCGGCACCATGGGCTCCGGCATTGCTGGACAGATTGCCAACTCCGGTCGTGAAGTTTTCTTGATCGACATTTATGGCGATGACGATCATCCCAATGCTTTTGCTGAAGCCGGTTATCGTCGATTGCTGAATCCGAAACAGCCCGGTCTGATACATCCTGATGTTGGGCAGAGAATTCGATTGGGCAATCTCCGGGACCACATCAATGAACTGTCAGGCTACGACTGGGTCGCCGAGGCGGTTGTCGAGCGTCTTGAAATAAAACAGGAGATATACAGGAAACTGGATGCAATCACGGACGACAGGACCATCATCACCTCAAACACATCAACCATTCCAATTCGTTTGCTGACAGAGGGTCTGCCAGAGTCGTTCTGCCGTCGGTTTGCCGTAACCCACTTCTTTAATCCGGTTCGCTTTATGCGTCTGCTTGAACTGGTTGGTAGTGACAAGACTGACCCCGAGGTTCTGAACAGGCTGGATGACTTCTGTGATCGGCAACTGGGAAAAGGAGTCATCCGGTGTGGAGATACTCCTGGATTTCTCGCTAACCGGATTGGCGTATACAGTCTGCAACTGGCTCTTTTCAAGGCGTTTGAACTCAACCTGTCTGCGAGTGAGGCAGATGCAATATTCGGGCGTCCCATGGCCTTCCCCAAAACCGGCGTGTTTGGACTTTATGACCTGATTGGCATAGACCTGATGGCAGATGTGGTGAAAAGCCTGAAAAGGATACTGCCTGAGAACGATGCATTTCATGAGGTATCTGCCGAACTTCCCATGATTAACTTCATGATCGAGAATGGACAAATCGGCAACAAGAATGGGCAGGGATTCTACAGGATTGATGACAATGGAGACCGTCACGAGTTCAATCGTCAATCCCGGGAGTACGAACCTCACAAAAAACCAGGTATTGCTATTGCGGAACAGGCTGAACGAACTGGTCTGAAGGTTCTATTGGATGATGAAGGCGTATACGGTCAGTATGCATGGCAGGTTCTATCAAAGGTACTGGTTTATTCCGCATCATTGATTCCCGAGGTTACTGATGACCTCGTGGCTATCGATGATGCCATGAAGCTGGGCTACAACTGGGTCAATGGTCCTTTTGAAATACTGGACATGTTGGGAGTGGATTATGTTGCCTCACGGCTTGAATCGGAAGGTCGGCGGGTTCCGGGTTTCATGGAGAAGGGGCGAAAGACGGGATTCTATGTACTCAGGAACAACAGACTGAGTACTCTTCAAGTGAATGCGAGTCATGTGGCAATACCGCGGCCAGAAGGAGTTTTGCGCTTTCATGAAGTCCGCCGACAAATCAAGCCACAGAACACCACGGAGTCGGCCAGTTGGTATGAACATGATGGCATTGTCGTTGTCGAGTTTCATAGCAAGGCCAATGCACTCAATCAGGATTCGATGAATATCCTTGCCGATGCACTTGAAAATGTGATATCAAGAGGTAATAAGGGGCTGATTGTTCATAATGATGCTCAACATTTTTCGTGTGGTGTTGATTTATCCAGAGTCCGGGGGTTTTTCGAAAAAGACGACCTTGACGGTCTTGATTCTTTCCTGAAACATTTTCAGGCAACGGTCATGGCACTCAAGAATGCAGGTTTTCCCGTAGTTGTTGCACCGGTTGGCATGTCCATAGGAGGTGGATATGAAGTAGTCCTGCATGCACCGGAAGTGATTTGCCATGCAAATTCGGTCATGGGTCTGGTTGAGTCGGGAGTAGGTCTGATTGCATCTGGAGGAGGGTGCAAGGAAACACTGTATCGCTGGGTTGAAAAGCTCGATTGCGAGCATGAAATTGACAATGCATGCTGGAAGGCATTCATGAATCTGGGATATGGAACGACCACTACCTCACCGGTGCTTGCAATGGAACAGGCAATGTTGCGGGGCAATGACCGATACGAGATCAACCGCGATCGGGTCTATGCCTCGGCCAGAGCGAGTATTCTTTCTGGAAAAAATCAAGAACCGCTGGTTCGCAGAGACCTCAAAATACCCGGAAAACCCCTGTTTGATAAAATGACTGACTGGTTGAACGAGGCATTAGCCAACGGCAAATTGATGAAGCATGATACGATCGTTGCAACGGAAATCGCAACTATTCTGACAGGTGGTGACGTTGAACCCGGTACAATATTTTCCGAGGAAGATTTTCTGGAAAGAGAAAGACGGTCATTCCTGAAGCTGGTGGAAACCCGGCAGACACAGGAGCGGATTGTAGGCTTGCTCGACACGGGCAAGGCAGTACGTAACTAATGGCATATCATTTGACATGAAATTTCAAACACTGTTTCATTCTCTGGGTCTGTTTGTTCTCATTCTTGGTTCTCCCTGTCATGCGGCAGGTGATGATTGCGTCACGAAGAATGAAGGCATGGAATCCATGCATCAAGAGGGGATTACCTTGTTCGATGACAATGGAAAAGCCAAGCACATTCGAAGCCTGATTGCTGATGAACAGTTCGAGCGAGCGATGGGCTTTCAACATGTCTGCCCGGATGTAGTCAAAAACACCCGGATTCTGTTTGTCTATGCAGAACCGATTTATGGCAGTTTTCACATGTCGAATGTGAAAGCCCCTCTGGATATCGGTTTTTTCGACGGACAAGGGCTGTTAATCGATGTGCTCCGGATGGATGTATATACGAATGAAGAACGACCTTTGTATTCCCCAAACAAGCCGTACCGGTTTGCTCTTGAGACACCGGTCGGGTTTTTTGAAGAATCCATGCTCTCTCCAGGCACATCACGCCTGGTAATCAATTCCCTGTAGTATTTCTGGTGAAGGACCATGAAAATTGCTGATTTTGTCTTGGGGGAAAGTCATACCCAGAAGAAAGTTGCTGATTATGGCTTGTGGGAAAGCCATCTTGATCCTGAAGTGCTATTCGTCAAGGGACGGGCACCCAATTATCCATTCCAGCACAGGGGGCGGTTGTACTGGCTTCAGTTTCTTTCTGACAGTTACCCGGGGAAGACGGTATTGTGTAGAGCTGGAGATGAAAGATGCGGCTTCGGAGTGGAAATCATTACACCACTATTGGCTTTTGATGTACACAGCAACTTCAGTATACAAACGCGTGCGAATGAATACGGTGGAAAGTGTTTTTGCGTTATCGATGATTACATCGTCTTCAACAATTATCGGGATGGTTGTCTGTATGCACAGGAAATAAGGGATTATTCATCATCGGAAACCGATGTTTATTTCATCGATGGGCGTAGGTATTTCATGAAAATGGGAGGGCATGATTTGCCAGTAAAACTGGCGGCATGGAACGATCAGCCGATTCCCGGCTTTGCCGATCTCTCGACATCTCCCGATGGTCAATGGATTGTGGCAGTCATGGAGGTGCCGAACAGTGAAGGAGAAAATGAGTGTCGGATCGTGAAAATCCGCTGGCAGAAAAATGCCTCTGGAGAACCTGATCCACAGCAAGTCGAAACACTTGTATCGGGTGCAGATTTTTATGCAAGTCCGACGATCTCTGGCGATGGATCGCGACTGGCTTGGCTGGAATGGTCTCATCCCTACATGCCCTGGGATCAAACCCGGCTCATGTGTGCTGACATTGATCTTGGAGGGCCTCAGCCGATCCGAAATCAGTCGGCCATCATCGATCATGAAAACTGGGCAGTATGTCAGATCGGATTCCTTGGAAATGGTGAGTTGATTTTCGTTAGCGACAATCCTGAATGTGATTTCTGGAACTTTTACGGATACTCATCAAAAGGAGGGTGTCGGCAAATCAGTAACGAATGTGGAGAATTTGGCGAGGCTCATTGGCAGTTTGGACAATCGCGCTGGCAGGAAATTTCTGATGGGGTGATTGCAGCTATTCTTACCGGGCGTGATGGTGACCGAATAATCAAGTTGAATACGAAGACGTCTAGAATTCGTCCTATGACCGATCAGTTTGCTGCCTTGAATCAAATGAGTCTGGGCGAGAGGGGGCGGTTGTTGTGTATGGCCCATTACGAGAACAGTATGCCCTCAATTATTCAGGTTCTATATGGCGGACTGGAGGAAATTCCACTTCAGTATAAAGACATGTTTGATGTTGACCATGGACCTGTTCCCGAATTTGTGGAATTTGCAACGAGCAAGGAAGAAGTGGCTTACGGGTTGTTTTTTGCACCCTTGAATCCGATCTACACCGGCCCTGAGTCACAGCGTCCGCCCTTGATTGTCATGATTCATGGTGGTCCTACGGGACGGTCTTCTCGCGTGTATGAAGGTATTCGGCATCATTACTGCTCATTGGGGTTTGCAGTGCTGGATATCAACCATCGTGGTAGTACGGGGTTTGGTCGAACCTATCGTCAGAGTCTGGTGGGTAACTGGGGAATTGATGATTGTGAAGATATTGCAGCAGGCATCCACTACCTGATTCAGAAACAACAGATAGATCCTGAACTGGTATTCATTCGTGGAAGCAGTGCCGGAGGGTATGCGGTTCAACGCGCCCTGACCCAGCACAACGAACTGTTTTGTGCCGGAGCGAGTTATTATGGGATTGGCAACCTGATCACGCTCAGTGAAATCACGCATCGATTTGAGTCACGATATACGGATCGGTTGATCGGTGAAGAATTTGATCGTGACCGTGCGCGAAGTCCAGACAGTTGCTATAGACAGCGCTCCCCGATTTTCGAGATGGACAAGCTGGCTTGTCCCCTGATATTGTTTCAGGGTAGTGATGACAGGGTGGTTCCGCCCGAGTTGTCTCATGAGGTGGTTGATCTGCTCAAGAGAAAGGGAATTCACCATGCTTATCATGAATACAAGGGGGAAGGTCACGGGTTCCGAAACAAAACGACAAAATTAGCCGCACTTGACAAGGAAATCGAATTCTTTACCGATATTATCCGGAAGAAACGAGATAGCGATTGAATGGGGGATTGTTTTGATTCATCCACGATTTCATGTTTTGTGGCATAATCCACAATCCTAAATTTTCAACAACAGTAGATATTCAACAAGGGGTCTATCCAGATAAATGACTGATTTTTTTATTTCAAGTGCATGGGCGCAAGCTGGGGAATCCGGAAGTGGCTTGATTGGCATTCTTCCCATGATATTGATCTTTGTGGTGTTCTACTTCCTGTTGATTCGCCCGCAGCAAAAACGAGCGAAACAGCATCGCGAGATGATCTCTTCACTGGAGGTCGGAGATGAAATCGTGACCAATGGTGGTGCTCTTGGCATAGTCAGGGCTATCGAGGATGACTTTCTGACAGTCCAGGTAGCATCAGAAGTGGAATTGAAAATCCAGAGAAGTGCAATTGCACAAATGATGCCCATGGGTACAGTGAATTTTAAACAATCCACCGCTGCCAAAAAGAAAAAGCTTCCTCAGCCGGATTGATCATCTCCCTCAACATCAAACCCCGTTTTCCAACCCTGTTCCAATTATTGTATTGTTCAGCGCATGTTGAATCAGACTGAATGGTGGCGTTATCTGATCGTAACGGTAGTCGTTGCGGTTGGAATTTTCTATGCCGTTCCAAACTTGTTTGGTAGCGACCCCGGAATCCAGATAAGGGGAGCGCGGGGGCTGTCTCTGGATAGCAACTTGCTGGGGCGGGTAGAAGCCATCCTGAGCAACAATGAGATTGCCTTCAAATCCCTGTCCCAGGATGAAAACAACATCAAAATCCATTTTGATGAGACGGCAACCCAGCTCAAGTCCAAGAAATTACTGGAATCGGAGCTTGGAAACTCGTATTCGCTCGCCCTGACATTACTTCCAAACGCTCCCGACTGGATGTCCGATATAGGGGCCCTGCCAATGTATCTGGGCCTTGATCTTCGCGGTGGTGTGCACTTCCTGCTTCAGGTAGACATGGACAGTGCAATTCAGCGGCAGGTCCAGAACGCGGTAGATGGAATTCGATCGACATTACGTGAAGAACGTATTCGCTATCGGCGGATTGTGGCAAACGAGGATGGCACGATTCTTGCAGACATTCGAAATCCGGAGCAACGAAAAGAAGCTTCCGATATTCTGGAACGGGATTTCCTGGAACTGCAAATCGACAATGCAGCGAGCAACGAGGCGGCACTGGTTATCTCATTGCGTCCTGAACGAATTGACGAGATTCGGGAAGCGGCTCTTGAACAGAATCGGGTTGCCCTTCGAAACCGGGTTGACCAACTCGGGGTGGCCGAACCGATTGTTCAGCAACAAGGTGCAGATCGTATCATCGTGCAACTGCCAGGAGTGCAGGACACTGCACGGGCCAAGGAAATTCTGGGTAGGGCGGCAACTCTCGAAATGCGGATGGTTGACGAAGAGAATAACGCAGCTGCGCTGGAAGCAAGTCAATCTCCTCCTGGCTCGCGACTTTATCGTTTCCGGGATGGGAGGCGAATACTGCTCGAGAAAAGGGTCATATATTCGGGCGACAACATTATTGATGCCGCAGCCAGCCTGGATCACAATGGTGGGCCTATTGTCAGTATAACGCTGGACTCGACGGCAGCAACAATCAACAGCCGCATAACCGGAGAGAATATCGGCAACCGCATGGCAGTCGTCTATCAGGAGATTGTATCCAGGATTCGCACTGATGATGATGGCAGTCCAATTCTCAATGACCAGGGATTGCCGGAGAGAATGACAGAGCGGGTTGAAGAAGTGCTGACAGCTCCCGTTATACGTGCCCAGTTGGGAAAACGCTACCAGATTGAAGGCATTGGTTCGATAAATGAAGCCAGGGACCTGGCTTTAATGTTGCGCGCCGGCGCACTGGCAGCACCCGTAGAAATTATTGAAGAACGAACGGTTGGGCCAAGCCTTGGCCAGGCAAACATTGATCAGGGGGTACTTTCGGTTATTGCTGGACTGATTCTGGTGATGGTATTCATGATTGTTTACTACCGGATATTCGGGGTGGTAGCACTGACAGCACTCAGTTTGAATCTGGTATTGATCGTATCCGTACTCTCGCTTTTGCAGGCAACCCTGACCTTGCCCGGGGTGGCGGGTATTGTATTGACTGTAGGTATGGCCGTGGACGCCAATGTATTGATTTTCGAGCGTATACGCGAGGAAATCCGAAACGGCAATACCCCGCAGGCCAGTATTCATCTGGGGTATGACCGCGCACTGTCCACCATTGTAGATGCAAATATCACCACCCTGATCGCTGCCCTTGTCTTGTTTAATTTTGGAACCGGCCCAATCAAGGGTTTTGCCGTCACCTTGAGCATTGGCATCCTTACTTCGATGTTTACCGCGATTCTGTTTAGTCGAGTTATTGTCAACGGAATTTACGGCGGAAAAATCGTCAAGCGATTGTCGATCTAGAACAATGCAGTTATTTCGCAAGATAACAGCATTTGATTTTCTGGGGTGGCGCAAGACCGCCATGATTATCTCGGGATTTCTGATCGTGGTCAGTATTGCTTCGCTGGTTTTTCGCGGATTGAATTTTGGCATCGACTTCACTGGTGGAACACTGGTTGAAGTTGGTTATCCGGATGCCGTCGAAGTCGAAGAAGCCAGAGACCTGTTAATCGGCAATGGTCTTGAAGATGCCGTTGTGCAGCACTTTGGCACACCCCAGGATATTCTGGTCAGATTGCCTTCCATTGCGTTGAGCGAAGACGGTGGTGCCGTGAAGTTAAGCAGTCGGGTCATGGAGGTCTTGCGTCAGCCCTATGATGAAACCCTGATTGATACATCAAGCCTTTCGACTCAACAATGTGTATCCGGTGGAACGGTATCAGACTGTCGGATTCAAATGAGACGTGTTGAGTTTGTTGGACCGCAAATTGGCGATGAATTGGCCAACCAGGGCGGTCTTGCGGTGTTATATGCCTTGCTCGGCATTCTTATCTATGTCACTTTTCGTTTTGAATGGAGGTTTGCGGTTGGCTCAATCGTGGCCCTGATTCATGATGTGGTGATTACTGTTGGCATGTTTGCACTGCTGCAACTTGAATTTTCGCTTCCAGTACTGGCGGCGGTGTTGGCAGTTATCGGTTATTCGCTCAACGATACCATTGTGGTATGCGACCGGATTCGTGAAAATTTTCGCAAGATGCGAAAGAGTGATGTCATTGAAATCATGAACAGGGCAATCAATCAGACTCTGCCACGGACCTTGCTGACTTCTCTTACCACGCTTCTCGTAATCATTACCTTGCTGACTTTAGGGGGAGAGGTAATCCGGGGTTTTTCCTTTGCACTGTTGATCGGTGTTCTGATCGGTACATATTCATCGATATTTGTGGCCAGCCCGACCATTCTGGTTCTGGGGATCAAGCGAGAAGACATGCTGCCTGTACAAAAGGAAGGCAAGTCGGCTGAACCCTGAATTATTGCGATTTCCGCTCTCAACGAGAGGTCTGCAAGTAACCCGAAAAGACATGTCCAGACTTGACGATGAGCGATTCATGTCAATGGCGCTCGATTTGGCCAAGCGAGGCCAGTACACTGTGCATCCCAATCCGGCTGTGGGTTGTGTGATAGTCAAGGATAATGAGGTTGTTGGTCGGGGATGGCATGAACGGGCCGGTGAACCGCACGCGGAAATTCGCGCCCTTGAAGATGCCGGGAGTCAGGCACAAGGTGCAACCCTGTATGTCACGCTGGAGCCTTGTAGCCACACAGGCCGCACCCCGCCTTGTACTGATGCCGTCATTCGCTCACGTGTAAGTCGTGTCGTTGTTGCCTGTGAAGACCCGAATCCACTTGTTTGCAGACGGGGTCTGAGTTCTCTCCATGAGGCGGGGATAGAGGTTGCAACAGGTATCTGCGGCGAAGATGCAAAGGAACTTAATCGGGGGTTTTTCAAGCGCATGTCTACCAACATGCCGCATGTCACTCTCAAGGTTGCAACCAGTCTTGATGGGCGAATTGCAATGCCGGGTGGGGAGAGCAAATGGATTACCTGCGAAGAGTCACGCCGAGACGTTCATCGATTACGGGCACTTTCTTCTGCCGTATTGACCGGAATTGGTACTATACAAAAAGACGATCCGGCTTTAACCGTCCGTCATCTTGAAACCACTAGGCAGCCGGATCGAGTGGTATTGGACAGTCGGTTGTCCATATCGGCCAAGGCTAGAGTTTTTGACGATTCTGCACAAGTATATTTATTCACTACGAAAAGTATTGAGGGGCACGGGAAACTTGCTGGCATATCGAACCTCGAGATCATATCCTGTCAAGGTGAGGGTGATCAGGTGGGGCTGGCCGAGATGCTCAAGGAGTGTGCGAAGAGGCAGATGAATACGATATTGGTTGAAGCAGGCCCGCGTCTGGCAGGAAGTTTTTTAAGACAGGGCCTTGTTGATGAACTGGTTGTATATCTTGCGCCGGATTTATTGGGGAGTGATGCGCTTGCCATGTTCCACCTTCCGGGGATTACTCGATTGCCCGAAAGAATCCAAATGCGTATGATCGAATTTGGACATTTGGGACCTGATCTCAAGATTATTTTGATGCCATTAAGTTCGTTGAAAAATTCATAAAGTCAAAGTCGCCAATTAACACTGGCAATGCTTGGGTTGGATTGAGCAGGGCATTGCATTTTCTTAAACCTGAATTTTCCGATTTGGGATACTAATGTTGCCAGTAATTTCTTCCCTCTGAACGCGAGTACTGAAGAAGAGAAAATACATACGCAATAAAAAGCAAACTAAGTTATTGGGTGAAGAATGAAAAATATATATTTTTTATATCAAATTTTTATAATAAATATTAGATCTTAATTCTAAAGAATTGACAGCAATTGTTATGGCACAATTTCGGAAAAGCATGAAACTCTCTGACATTGTAAAACCAGTCAGGAAAAACCAATGGGATGAGATAGGTTTTGCATTGCCTAATCCCGCCTTGACGAGGCAGACCCCATTCTGGGTTATGTCTCACATCTCGTGCATCAAGGTGCAATGCAAAAAAGTACTGATGGTGCTTATTACACTCCCATTGCATTATTTCGTAGTTTTCTTGTTGAACAAGGCAATCTCAAACCAAATCTGCAAACATCCGGATCGTAAATTTCTTGTTTCATATAGTGGTAATTGGGGCAGCTTTTGTGGGGCTGGATAATCATTTCAAGGATTGATATGCAACCATGCCGTTTGCTAATATAGGCGGATCATGAATGCAAAAGCCCGAACAGAGCGCTGTCCACTGCCGCTCGGCTACCAATCCTTTGCCAATCTCCGAAGTGAGGGTTGTTACTATGTTGACAAGATGCTCCTGATTCGAGAGATAATCCGAGGCGGGCGACACTACTTTCTCTCCCGTCCCCGCCGTTTCGGCAAGAGTCTGCTGGTTGATACCCTGCAGGAACTGTTCGAGGGAAACGAGTCCCTGTTCCGGAGTCTGGACATTCACCCGCACTGGGACTAGTCACTCCGATAGAAAGCAAGTAGTTATCTCACATGTTTACCGGCATTATTCAAGCCAAGGGCGCCATAGTATCTTGTTGTAACCATGATTATGGCAAAAGACTGGGCATTGAAATAGTCGATATGCCATTACCGATTCCCGAAATTGGTGATAGTGTGGCTGTCAGTGGTGTCTGTCTGACTGTTGTAGAGAATGACAACAGTAAATTCAGTTTTGATGTATCCAGCGAAACCCTGAGTCGAACCTTGATTGGCACATGGCAGCATGGAAATCAGGTAAACATTGAAAAGGCATTGACCCTGTCTACACCACTTGGTGGTCATCTGGTCTCTGGTCATGTTGATGGAATTGGCACCATGCTATCCTTCGAAGAAACAGGTTCATACAGATATATGAAATTCCGGGCCGGCCGGGAACTCGCAAGGTTTCTGGCCCAAAAAGGTTCAGTTGCAATTGATGGAATCAGCTTAACGGTTAACAGTATTACCGATAATATACAATGGACGGAATTTGACTTGATGCTGGTCCCGCATACGCTAAAGCAAACTACTTTAGGCGGACTTTCCCGTGGTGATTCAGTACATATTGAGGTTGATCAGATTGCCCGTTATATTCATCGCCTGGGCAGTTTCAATACTGACAGGACAAACGACTGAGTTGAACCTCTCAAATCAATAATCAGGCATGAGGGAGGAGGTCAACCCCAGATCACTCGGGTTAGAACTGATTTTCCAGCCCCAATTGATATTGCCTTGTCCAGTTTGTGGCACTCACACCTCTACTTCCTACCAGAGAAGGATAGGTTCATGATATGCTTGAAACCGCAGGCAGAGATATTAGAGATATTCGAATGCCTCCTGCACCTCATGGCCAACAATACACGGCAATTTAACTTGTTGCTGACAAACATCTGGATTAGCATTGCATTGTCCGATAGCCCCGCTTATGATTCGAGAGATTCGAGATTGTAGCCTCCGGCAGAAAAAATGAGGCCGCACCTCTTATTATCCACTTTCCCGCCATGGTTCCCTATATGATGTCAATCTATTCATCGGCGATCAGATGAGTGTTTTGCTTTCCAGCGGAGCCGAGAAATAAAAAAGGAAAAAAATAGTGTCTGACTTGCAGGTTCATCCAATTGAAGAAGTCCTTGAAGAATTCGGGAAGGGCAATACTGTCATCATGGTCGATGACCAGGATCGGGAAAATGAAGGAGACCTGTTCGTTGCCGCGGATGTGGTTAATGATCAGCACATCAATTTCATGGCCTCAAAGGCGAGAGGACTGATTTGCCTGGCTCTTACGGAAGAACGGTGCAACCAGCTGGAATTGCCCTTGATGGTCAGCCGTAACAACGCCCGCTTCTCAACCAACTTCACGGTGTCGATAGAAGCTGCATATGATGTAACGACAGGTATATCAGCACAGGATCGGGCCAGAACCATTCAGGCTGCGGTTGCAACAGATGCATCCCCAAGGGACATAGTCACTCCCGGCCATGTGTTTCCAATCAAGGCTCAACCCGGAGGTGTACTGACCCGGGCTGGTCATACCGAGGCCGGCGTTGATATGGCAAGACTCTCTGGATTTGAACCGGCAACGGTAATTTGCGAAATTCTGAAAGAGGATGGGGCGATGGCAAGACTGCCGGATTTGATGAATTATGCCCGGGAACATCAGCTCAAGATTGGAACTATCGCGGACCTGATCTGTTATCGCCTTGACCATGACCCGACCCTCGTTCGAATTTCCGAACATTACCTGTCACTTGAACAGGGCAAGTTTCGAGGATTTGTATTTCGTGATGAAGTTGAGGGAGGTACTCATATTGCCCTGGTCAAGGGGGAATTGTCGAGTGACAAGGTGGTACCAGTGCGTGTACACGTTCATCGTGGTGCATTGGATGTTGTTCTGAACCCACAATCGCCCTGGAGTTGGACACTGGAGAATGCAATTGCCTCGATTGCTGCTGAAGAAGTCGGCGTGGTCGTGATTCTGTCCTATAATCAAACTACAGACGAATTGGTCAAGCGCATTGGAACAAAATCCGAGTTAACGGATCGTGCAGTAGAAGCGGACCAATCTAGTGAGCCACAAGACTTGCGAATGTTGGGGGCTGGGAGTCAAATTCTAGTCGATTTGGGAGTCCGGAAAATTCTTGCACTGGGTCGGTCCAAACGAACCCACGGCTTATCGGGATTCGGACTGGAAATTGTCGACTACGTTGAAACCCCGAAACAACTTCAGGAATGGAAACATGCCCATCAATGAAATTCGTGCTGATTTGACAGGTTGTCAGGGACGATACGCCATTGTTGCCGTAAAATTCAATCAGTTCATTACAGACCGCCTGATAATCGCCGCGGTTGATACCCTGTCGACTTACGGCATACCGGAAACGGATATTGACTGTGTCTGGGTACCAGGCGCTTTTGAAATCCCTCTGGCAGCCAGTGTTTTGGCCGAATCTGGTGAATACCAGGCAATAATCACGCTCGGTGCGGTAATCCGGGGGGAAACACCACACTTTGATTATGTCGCCGGGGAGTGCGCTGCAGGAATTACGCGAATCAACAACAACTCATATACCCCGGTCATCTTTGGTGTGTTGACAACCGATACAACCGAACAGGCTATCGAAAGAGCGGGGGGAAATACCAACAAGGGTTACGAAGCAGCAATAGCCGCTTTGGAAATGGCAAGCATAATGGACCAGATCGTGAAATCCTGACGGGGGAATTTCTGATTCCCAGAAATTGTCCCAAGCTGCAATGATCAGGAAAATCATTCAACAGACGACGAGTTGAAAAGCGTGGCCAATAATCAGCATCTAGCCAGACAGACCGCGGTTCAGGCTCTGTATCAGCACAGCTTGACCGGACAGTTATCCTCGGAAATCGAAGGCAGTTTTATTTTGAACAAGAAGTTATCGGGGAAATATCAGCAGTTTTTCCTGCATCTGGTAAGAAGCATTGCTCCACATACCGAAAATATCGATAAGCTATTCGATCAACATCTTGATCGTGCCAAGGATCAACTAGACCTAGTGACCCTGGCAGTACTCAGGGTCGGAGCGTTTGAGCTGGCCCATCAACCGGATACGCCGATGAAGGTCATCATCAACGAATCGATTGATCTTGCCAAGGAATTCGGAGCCGACCAGGGGTATAAATATATCAATGGGGTTCTCGATAAAGTGGCCAGGGAGGTACGAGGTAATCAGCAAGCCTGATTTTTCTGACCTGTTTTCTTCACCGGAAAATTTTCTGGCATTCGGATTTGGTTCCGGTCTGGTTCCAAAAGCACCTGGGACTGCAGGCAGTTTATGTGCACTTCCAATAGTATGGCTAATGGGACAGATTGAGCCAATATTCCTGTATGGCGTCATCTGTGCAATCTGTATCCTGATCGGGGTCCGGGCTTGTGAAAGGGCAGCGCAGCATTTAGGCAGACATGATCACCCTGCGATCGTATGGGATGAAATTGTAGGCATGCAGGTCACCCTGATACTGGTTCCTACTACCTTGGTCAACCTGATTATCGGTTTGGCACTGTTTCGTTTTCTGGATATAGTCAAGCCCTGGCCTGTGAGCTGGTTCGACAAGAACATAAGGGGAGGTGCTGGCATAATGCTGGACGATATTGTGGCTGGCACAATCGCAGCAACGGTGCTGTATGGAATATCTATCCTATAAAATGGCAGAATGTGAGACAGGGATCTTTTCGTGAACACCTGATAAAGCGAAAATCGGGTATAGCCGAATGCACAACTCTCATGTACTTGTTTTGAAAATGTGTTAGATTTGCTCCGATTTCAAAATCAACGCTTGTATTTTGAACGCCATGTTTGATTTTCGACAGCCTGTCCTTAGAACCGACATTTCCGGTATGCCGCTGGAATGGATTGACTATAAGCGTGCGGTAACGCTGGTTACCCTTGATCAGGTTGCCTATACCTGTGGTGATTTTGAACTGTCCATTGCAGGTGGACGCAACCGCGTTACCGGCGAGCGGAGCATTATCGAAATCAACTCGATTATTGCAACCCAGGGGCATTTTCGGTCAGCTCCCGGCGATGGATTTGGTTATTCGCCACCTTTACACAACGTCCCCTTGTTTCAGAGGGATGGTCATCTTTGTTTATATTGTGGTGATAAATTTCACTATCGTGATCTTTCGAGAGATCATGTAACACCGTTCAGTCAGGGCGGGCAGGACATATGGACGAATGTTGTAACCGCTTGTGTGAGGTGCAATAACCATAAGGCAGGCAGAACTCCTGAACAGGCTGGAATGACCTTGCTTGCCATACCGTTTACCCCGACTCGTGCGGAATATATTTATTTACAGGGAAGACGAATTCTTGCCGATCAGATGGAATTTCTGAAATCCCATTTTCCAAGAACCAGTCCATTACGAGGTCGAACGTAATCGAATGGACGAAACAGAAGAGATACTTTTATGACGAAATTCAATGCATTTCGAATCCATAGGGTTGAAAAGGAGATCAAGGCGGGCTATGAAGAAATCAGCATGGAAGATCTGACCGAAGGGGAAGTGATCGTTCGCGTAGAATGGTCCGGCATCAACTACAAGGATGTTCTGGCCGCTACCGGAAAAGGTGCAATTCTTCGAAAATTTCCCCTGAATGGCGGAATCGATTTAAGTGGTACTGTTACCGAGTCTTCAGCAACCGGATTCAAGTCGGGCGACAAGGTACTGGTTTGTGGATGCGGCTTGTCGGAAACTGCGGACGGAGGATATTCGGAGTATGCACGCGTCAAGTCTAGTTGCCTGGTTCCTCTGCCGGACGGAATGACTACTCGGGAAGCCATGGCCATTGGTACTGCCGGATTTACCGCTGCGATGGCGGTTGTACGCATGCAGGAAAACCGGCAAACACCGGAAATGGGGCCCGTTGTCGTTACTGGAGCAACCGGAGGTGTTGGTTGCCTGGCAATTGATATGCTGGCATCAAATGGTTATGAAGTAGTAGCCTTCACGGGCAAGTCGGATCAACATGCATTCTTGAAGGAACTGGGAGCCAGTGATTTTATTGATCGACATACGGTCGAGATGGGCGACAAGCCGCTGGAGAGGGCAACCTGGGGCGGCGCCGTCGATAATGCCGGTGGCAATACTCTGGCCTGGCTCACGCGAACAACCAGGCCATGGGGGAATATCGCTTCAATTGGCCTTGTTGACGACTATCGGTTAAACACCACGGTTATGCCATTTATCTTGCGTGGTGTATCACTTCTCGGAATCAATTCGATCGAAATGTCCAGCGATTATCGTGCCTTGATCTGGTCACGAATTGGCCAGGATCTGAAACCCCGTCACCTGGACAAAATCGTTACTCGGCAAATTGATTTTGATCAGCTTTCCGGTACGTTCCAGGATTATCTTTCCGGTAATAATACCGGTCGTACCGTGGTAAAAATTCAGGGAGATTAGGAAAAATAATGCATAACTCCCCAACAAGTGCACTCAAGAGAAGTTTTCAGTTCAGGCCAGACAGGACTCTGGACGAAAACGACCGGATTGAAATCGGCCCGAGCCCTCTGAGCTATGACGAATGGGCTGACTTGGGAGTTGAGTGTCCGGATATACCGGCCCTTCGTGAATATCGTCTGTTTCGGGTTCGTGAGCAGCTCAAACAATGGGATTGTGCCGGCATCTTGTTGTTTGATCCGTTAAATGTCCGATATGCAACGGACAGCACGAATATGATGCTTTGGATCACGCATAATTCTGCAAGAGCCTGTTATATCGCCACCGAAGGACCGGTTGTATTATTCGACTTTCACAATTGCCGGCACTTGAGTCATCATTTGGAGTTGATCGATGAAATTCGAGATATGACATCGTTTTTCTTTTTCGTTGCCGGAGACCGATGTGAAGAAAAGGCCAACCGTTTTGCATCTGAAATCAATGATTTGGTTCGACAGTATGGGGGTGGCAACAAACGTGTAGCTATCGACAGAATTGAAATCAAAGGTCTGCGTGCACTGGAAAATCATGGCCTTGAAACAGTTGATCACGGCATGGAGATGATGGAAATGGCGCGTGAAATCAAAAATGAGAATGAGCTCAAGGCAATGCGATGTGCGGTTGCAGCCTGTGAAGCATCTGTCAAGGAACTTGAACAGGCTCTTGTACCGGGAATCAGCGAAAACGAATTATGGGCCTATCTGCATTTTGGAAATATCCGCCGAGGTGGTGAATGGATTGAAACACGCATTCTGTCATCAGGTCCTAGAACCAATCCATGGATGGCCGAATGTGGACCCCGAATCATTCAGGAAGGCGACCTGGTTGGACTCGATACTGACCTTGTCGGGGTATACGGTTACTGCGTTGACATGTCCCGAACCTGGCTAGCGGGAGATACAAAGGCAACAAACAAGCAGCGTGAACTCTTTAGCGTGGCTTATGAGCATATCATGACGAACATGGAACGATTACGCCCCGGCCTCAGCTTCCGTGATTTATCGTTCGGGGGGCATCAACTACCTGAGAAATATCGAAAAGAACAGTATTCGGTTCGATATCATGGGATAGGGCTATGTGATGAGTATCCGACAATTCCGTATCCGGAATACTGGGAAAAGGACGGAAATAACGGTATTTTGCAACCGGGGATGTGCCTAACCGTTGAAGCCTATGTTGGCGAACATGGAGGCCATGAAGGCGTAAAACTTGAGGAACAGGTTGTGATCACTGAAGAAGGGTATGAACAATTGTCGACCTACCCGTATGATCCAAAACTAGTACCTAAGGCATAACCAACCCCGCTATCCAACCGAGTAGAGGGGATTGTTGTCGAGCTTCGCCTGTTCGATCCACTTCTCGAAATTTCAAAGCATCTCGGCGCGAACTTCCAGCAGGCTACGCTCTTTTCGACCAAACACCATGCCGATCAGGTGGATCGGTTCAGGTTCAGGGAGGGGCTAGTTACACTCCATCATTGACTCAGAACCCGGCGCGTCGCCATCCGTGGTATTTCTGCAATAGGTTGAGCACCCATTCCGGGGCATGAGCTTTTTTCCAGTTGCCCGATGCATATTTATTAGCTTCCATCCAGGTTGGGTAGGCATGGATTGTTCCCAGTATCTTGTTCAGACCCAGGCCGTGACGCATGGCCAATACAAACTCGGCAATCAGGTCGCCAGCATGTTTGCTGATAATCGTTACTCCAAGAATACGGTCTTTATTGGGTACCGTGAGTATCTTGATCCAGCCTTCAGCATGCCCATCAGCCTTGGCTCGATCAAGTTCTGCCAGGGAGTAGGTCGTGACTTCATAGGGTATATGCTTTTCCTTGGCCTCCAGTTCATTTAACCCAACACGGGCGACCTCGGGGTCTGTATAGGTAGCCCATGGCAATACGCTGTAATCGGCCTTGAACTTCTTGAAGGGACGAAACAATGCGTTTACTGAGGCATACCAGGCTTGATGTGCGGCCGCATGGGTGAACTGGTAGGGGCCAGTTACATCTCCAACTGCATAAATATTGTTATATCCGGCCTGCAAGTATTCGTTAACCTCGACCCGGCGTTGAGGAGTGATGGGAATATCCAGTTGGTCCAGCCCATATCCTTCGATACGAGCTGATCGGCCCAAGGCCAATAGTAGCGTATCAAATTCAACCTCTTCAGATTTACCGGGTCCTTCGCAAACCAGAAATCTTGAACCATCGCGTTCAATTGCCTTGACAGCCTTGTGGGAAGTCAGGACTCGAATGCCCTCGGTTACAAATCGTTTCAGGATGTGATTGGAGAACTCCGCATCTTCACGAATCAGGATACGATTGGTCATTTCAACCAGTGTTACCTCACTGCCAAAGCGAGCGAAACATTGCGCAAGTTCACACCCAATGGGACCACCGCCCAAAACCACCATTTTCCTTGGCAATTCAGTGATATTCCAGAGCGTATCTGAAGTGTAGTATTCAGCCTCTTCAAGACCTTCAATACGTGGAACCAGAGGTTCTGCTCCTGCTGCAATGACAATTGACTTTGCTGTCAGGGTAGTGCCATTGACCTGTACCTTGTTGCGTGAGAGTATGGTCGCCTCACCCTTGATAACGTCAACTCCTAGTGAAGTATAGCGTTCGACAGAATCATGGGGGCGAATCGAATCAATAACCGAGTGGACCCGCTTCATGATATCGGAAAAATCAAATTCACATTCTGCCTTGCGAACACCAAAGTTCTCGGAATTCCTGATTTCATGGATGTACTTTGCAGATGCAATCAGGGCCTTGGATGGAACACATCCGGTGTTCAGGCAGTCACCGCCCATTTCCCCCTTTTCGATCAGGAATACCTTCGCCTTGATGGCGGCAGCGATATAAGCGGTAACTAATCCACCACTACCCGCACCAATGACAATCAGGTTGGCATCATGCTTCTTCACTGTCTACATACCTCTTTCGTATTGCCTTCAGGGCAAACTTGGCGATGTAGGGGAATACCGCCAGTAAAACAAAGGATGCAATCAAGGCTGGTGACAACAGTCCCTTGACCGAATCAAGTTTTGCAAGTTGAGTTCCGGCGTTGACGAATACCATGGTCCCCGGCGCCATACCGATCAGGGACGCTACGAAAAACACCACGGTACGAATTGAAGTCAGCCCCATTAACAGGTTTATCGCAAAAAACGGAATAACCGGAACCAGACGCATCGAAAACAGATACAAGGCACCTTCCTTCTTGAAGCTCTCCCTGATCTTTGCGACGCGCTCCCCCATTTTATTGGCGACCAGGTCCTCAAACAGATAACGTGCCACCAGAAATGCAATCGTGGCTCCAATCGTAGCAGATACCAGAACCACAACGCTACCAATGGTAAATCCAAAAATTGCACCACCCAGCAGAGTCAATACCAGGGCTCCGGGGATTGAAGCTGCTGCACACGCAATATAAATGCCCGAGTAAATCAGTATGGCTAGTAATGGATTCGCTTCCCGATAACCAACCAGAGTATCCAGTTGTGATTTTATGAATTCCAGATTCAGGTATTTTTCCGGGCCAAGATAAACCAGCAGACCGGCCAAGACAACGATAACTGCGATCAGGATGATTTTGCCTTTTGTCATGGGACTATTCGTTTGTATTTTGCTTATTAATAACTAGAGTTTGTTGATTTTGTTGATAAGAGCATCAGCAAACTGACTCGTTGACAACGTGGTAGAGTTTTCCATCAATCTTGCAAAATCATAGGTCACCGTTCGATCCTCCATTACCTGGGGGAAAGCCCGGTTGATCAGGTCAGCGGCCTCGGTCCAGCCAATATATTCCAGCATCATCACTCCCGAGAACATAAGGGATGACGGATTGACTTTGTCCTGGTTTGCGTATTTTGGTGCAGTACCGTGGGTAGCCTCGAATACAGCAATATGGTCGGCCACATTCGCGCCCGGCGCAATACCAATGCCACCGACTTCGGCTGCGAGCGCATCCGACAAGTAATCACCGTTCAGATTCATGGTTGCCAGAACATCGAATTCACCTGGACGAAGCTGTAGCAGCTGAAACATGATATCGGCTATTCGGTCATTAACGAGAATCTTGCCATCCGGCATTGTTCCATCATGGTCATCCCACAACTCCTGTTCGGTAATGACCTGATCCCTGAATTCTTCTTTGGCGAGTTCATAGCCCCATCTCATGAAGGCTCCTTCCGTGTATTTCATGATGTTGCCTTTGTGAACCAGGGTTACGCTCTTGCGATTATTGTCGACGGCATACTGGATGGCCTTGCGGACCAGGCGTCGAGTACCATGGGGACTGATCGGCTTGATGGCGAGACCTGCATCCTCGAAAAAATCGACCCCCATTTCATCTCGAAGAAAACGGGCGAGTTTGGCATTTGCATCGGTGCCGCTTTCGAACTCGATGCCGGAGTAGACATCTTCGGTGTTTTCCCGAAAAATGACAACATCGACTTCTTCGGGTCGTTTCAGTGGAGAAGGAACGCCCGTATAGTATTTGACGGGTCTTACACAGGCATACAGGTCCATTTCCTGACGCAGTGAAACATTCAGTGATCGAAAACCTCCGCCAACCGGAGTGGTCAATGGACCCTTGATGGATACGGTTAATTCCCGGATGGCATCAAGCGTTTCTGCCGGGAAAAAATCTCCGCTGTATATGCCGGCAGCCTTTTCCCCCATGTACAACTCACACCAGTGTACCTTACGCTTGCCTTGATAGGCTTTTTCGACAGCTGCATCCCATATGCGTAACGATGCGCTTGTGATATCAGACCCTATTCCATCCCCTTCGATATAGCCGAGAATGGGATTGTCAGGCACATTCAGGGCATTATCGCTAATGGAGATTTTTGCGCCGTTTTCGGGAATTTCTATATGCTTGTAGGACATAATCGAATAAAGGCTATTTATCAGGGATAAGGAATTTTTAATTTTATCATCCTAAACTGGCCATTGGGCAAAAATAACAAAGGCACACCATAGCGACCTACCCAAGAATCTGCTGAAGAGCACTGACGATTCTGTCTAATTCTTCCTGATTGTTATAGTGAACGAGTGAAATTCGGACAAAGCCATCTTCAGGATCAACGCCCAGGTCTTCGACCAGGTGGTAGGCATAAAAATTTCCAGATTCGCAACCGATTCCGAGATTTTGAAGGTCGGCACAAATATCCGATGAAGAGCGCTGATTGTGCTTGAATGCTACAGTGCAAACCCGGTCATTATTCTCGACTGTCTGTTTGCCCAGAACCCGAACATCAGGGCACTCGGTTAAACAGCCGAGAACAGTATGAGCCAAGTGAGATTCATGGGTTTCCGTGAGTGTATGGAGATCGTCCAGTTTGGCTCGAAGGTCTTGACTGGTTTGGCCAAAATGATGTTTGTGCAAGTCTATGAAATAATCCAGCACGCCTGCCGATGCCGCGACTTCTGCATGCAATGGGCCGGCTGGATTAAAATGCTTTGCCAGAGCACCAACATTAAAATCGTGACATTGTGCTTCCATGGTTTCGGCCGTCTGACGATCCAGATACATAATTCCTTGATGCGGCCCAAACACCTTGTACAGACTGAAGGCGTATCCATCAACCCCCAAACTCCTGGGAGAGGGGATGTAATGAGGAGCATAGGAAACCGCATCGACAAATACCCGCGCATCAGAGAAATTCCGAATCATTTGCACATGGTCCTGAATGGGGTTAACCGTTCCCACCAGATTCGAGCAATGAGTGAAAAACACCCAGCGGGTTTTTTCGGTAAGTAGACTTTCCAGGGCTTTGCCGTCAAGTAAGCCAAATTCTGGCTCGACATTCCAGTGCCTGACTTCTATTCCTTCTTGCTTTGCCATGCGTAGCCAGGCCCCGCGATTCGATTCGTGGTCCTGATTGGTAACGATAATCTGGTCACCGGGCTTCAGGGTGGATCCGATCGCCTGAGCTAGGACATAGGTATTCATCGAGGTTGAGGGGCCGAATGTCAATTCGTCAGGGGAGATGTCAAGGGCTTCTGACCAGAGTGAACGTGCACGGTCCATGGCATCTCCTGCCTCCCTTGATGGAGAATAACCGGAATAGGGCTGAACACGCATATGCCGATTGTACTCTTCAAGAATTTGGTGGGTTTGCCGGGCGACATAACTTCCTCCTGCATTGGAGCAAAAGACAAAGTCCGGGTCGTTGGCGAATGGCAGAAATTGATTCCTCGCAAAATTGATATCAAAATCCATGAATAAGCCTCAATGCATAATGCCTGGTTGATGTTAACGGATACGGGCGATAGTATCGCACTTTAGACGTGGTCACGACATGCAGTCCGAAAGTTGATTCATTACGGATTCAATACATCGGTGCACTCAGGAAAACCGAAGAGTTTCCAGGTCAATTATCTCAAATGCATTCACCAAACATCGAAATTTATTAAAGTTCCCTAATATCTCAAGTAGAAAACATGAAAATACGTTCAACACTCTGCCTGCCATGATTTTCGAAGAGTTTGGCGTTTCGCTAATAGATGATTCCAGGTTTGGAGTGAAACTCACGGTACATGAGGTTTTATACCTAATAACAGAACGTCCTATTTAAGAATCAGGGAAACCGTGTCGTGAGTGCAGAAGCGATTCTCGGCACTAATAATCGCTTGTCTCTTCAGCGGTAAAGACTGTGTAGCCCAACGAGAGAAGATGGCCAGCATAGCCTGTTCGGTTGATGAGGCGACCATTAATCGTGTTGCATCATCCGCTCCATGTATGGATTTATCAACATGATTTCTCGAACTGATTGCCATGTAGTATGGTGGGTCGGTCCGCCTGATCAAATGAAGTGGGAGGTTCGACATCTCCCTTGGACCCAGCCTCCCATCATTATGCTTACAAAGGTAAAGGGTGGTGGTCGGTATCCCCTTGGACCCAGCCTCCGCCTCGTTATGCCCGGAGTTTTCCGAGCTTCATCAGTCTACAATCTCGCAATATCCATTTTGTCAGCCTTCGACCAGCAGTTCCGCTTTTTGGCTGACCGCCTGCCCGGACAGCATCAGTCTTATTGTTCGCCATGGAACGCCATTATTCTTGTTCTTGATTTTGAATTTTCCGGGCCAGCACCTCTCCGGCAGTAGTACGCCGGTAGCGTTGATTCTGGCTTGTCGGCTTGTCAGGTAGCGTCATTTCAATCAGCCCGGCCTCAAGAGCAGGGTGGAGGTAGGTTTTAGCGAAGTTGTGCCGGTGCTCCAGCTTGAGTGTCGACTGTAAATCGCTACGGCTCATTTCCCCGACAAGCGCAGCTACGATTTGTTCTACATGGCCGGTCACTTGGCCGGTATGTAGCAGTTTTTCTTCTATCAGAACGTCGCCACGCTTACTCTTGATTTTCCGGGCCAGCACCTCTCCGGCAGTAGTACGCCGGTAGCGTTGATTCTGGCTTGTCGGCTTGTCGGGTAGCGTCATTTCAATCAGCCCGGCCTCAAGAGCAGGGTGGAGGTAGGTTTTAGTGAA
>JAJEAV010000001.1 GCA_022822625.1 Gammaproteobacteria bacterium
AGTGGGCAAAATGGCTGCAGGAGACCGGACTGATGAAATGCCTATCTCCGCAATGACTATCTGGCCAACTTCAATGCCGCATTCATGCGACCACCCCGGGCTGCGCGTTCGTGCCCTGCCCGGACCTTGCGGTACTCGACGACATCCTGTGTGAACACCGGGAACGAACGGTCAGATAGGACAACTGCGTACAGTACAAGGGCCTGACACTCTGGATCCCGGCAGACCGATATCGTTGCCACTATGTCAAGGTCAAGGTGCTGGAATATGCGGACGAATCCCTGTCGATCCATCACGAACCACGGGAACTGGCGCGCTACGACAACCAGGGACAACTGGTGGTAAAGTATGCACATGCCGCCGTGTAATGTCCGCCGCGCGCGGCCACTCCCCCAGGGGGAGTGGTCGTCAATAGTGGACAATCCATTTGCTGCCAAACCGGACAGTTCTATTTGCTCTTAACGCCAAATTACGACAACATGAAACTCAAGGACATAGAAACGTGGGTAACAGTTCCACCAACAGGCATCGGTGGCTCGTTTTGGGTAATCGTACGAATTACAACTGATGATGGGATTTCTGGACTTGGGGAGTGTTATGGCATTCCCGTATCCGGAAACATCGCCTGCCAAATGGTTGAAGATACCTTTGTCCGATTTCTTGAAGGTGAAAGTCCGTTCAATGTTGAATTACTGTTTCGCCGGACCTATTCCGCTGGATTCACACAACGTCCGGACATTTCCATGATGGGTGTCTTCAGCGGTATGGAAATTGCGATTTGGGATATTCTGGGAAAAGCGCTTGACCAGCCTGTCTACAATCTCCTAGGGGGGAAGTTCCACGAGAAGCTGAGAACCTATACCTACCTCTACCCCAAACAAACCGACTCCCATGGGAATCCTATGGGCATTGAACATGATGTTTATCATAATCCAGAGGCCGCAGCAAAACGGGCTATGGAATATATCGATTCAGGATTTACTGCGATCAAGCAGGATCCGGCTGGCCCCTACAGCTTTCAAGGAGGGCGAGAATTATCGCTTCACGAACTGAGTCGTTGTGAAGAAAATGTTCGTGCGATCCGGGAAGCAGTTGGCAATCGAGCAGATATTCTGTTTGGAACACATGGCCAGATGACTATATCTGCAGCCATACGCCTAGCCAGACGTTTGGAACCGTATGACCCCCTGTGGATCGAAGAACCATGCCCCCCTGATCAAATGGATGCACTCCATCGTATTTCCCAGGCAACATCAATTCCCATTGCTACTGGTGAGCGACTTACCACCAAACAGGAGTTCCATCAATGCCTGAAAGCAGGAGTATCCATAATTCAACCGGATGTTGGCCGCAGTGGGGGGATCTGGGAGACCAAGAAAATAGCGGTACTTTGTGAATTATTCAATGCCCAGATTGCACCGCACATATATTGTGGGCCAATTGCTCATGCTGCGGCTGTGCAGGTTGCGATCAGTAGTCCCGCATTTCTGATTCTAGAGACAATCCAGACAGAATTCCATGCTCAGGTTTTGACCCAACAACCCATATGGCAAGACGGATATGTCATTGCACCCACAGAACCCGGACTTGGCATAGAAATCGATCTGGATGCGTTGACTGCTCACCCTTATACACCGGGAGGACGTCTTCATCTTGAGATGTGTCAGAGCGTCATTCCTTCTGACAACAAGAAAATCAGCACTGAACTGTCCGAAGATTCATAACGAGGTTCTCTTCGCAGCAATACTTTTTCAATTTGATTATGAGTATTGCAGATGCTACATCTGTCAGATGACAATGTCTGAGTCCTGGTATGCAAGCCTGCTGTGCATGGGTTTCCGCACCATGGAAGTGGACCTCCGGGTAGAGGAGTCTTCAAGCATGGGTGCTCGGACATGATATTGCTACATGAAGACCAGGTGTTCGTGCTGGAATTCAAGAGGGTGGAAGACGGCACCGGGACGGAGGAAGGCCTCGATAGTACAATCATGCAGATACAGGAGCGCGGCTATGCCGGGAAGTACCGGAACCGTGGGGCCGACCCACTTGATCGGAATGGTGTTTGGCAAAAAAGAGAGAAGCCTGCTGGAAATTCATGCCGAGACACTTTGACAGCATGTCAAGGAGACTAACCGACCCAGAGTGCTCTTCATACTGAAACTGGAGACCCGTTTTTCAACGAACATCAGCACGTAATAGATCAGACCCCTTTTCGCTGACCATGATTGTCGTGGCATTGATATTTCCGGAAGGGAGAACCGGAAAAACCGATGCATCAATGATTCGAACATTGTCGAGACCATGTACAAGCAGTCTTGGATTCACTACTGAATCACTGTCCTCTTTTCCAATTCTGCATGTGCATGATGGGTGAAATACAGTATCCGAACGATTTCTATAATCTTCCAGTAATTCATCATCATTTTGCAACGATTCGCCAGGTCTGATTTCACGTTCAATCACACTGCGCATGGATACTGTAGAGGCGATTTTACGAATCAATCTCACTGATTCCAACGCTTCATCCAGATCGTGCTGAGTCGAAAGATAATTCGGTTCGATAATTGGTGGAATGGATAGAATGTCCGATGCAATGGATACTTTCCCTCGACTCGTAGGCCTGCATTGAGATGTGCCGATGCTGAAACCGGAAAAGCGGTCAAGCTTAACCATTGGACGTGTCCCGGGCGGGCTATCAAGATAGCTCAATGCCTGGAAATACAACTGGATATTGGAATAGTTTGCCCGGGAAGAACGAACAAACCCACCGGCGTGATTAATACTGGTACTGATTGGCCCACGTCTCATTAAGAAATAAGCCAGTCCAGCCTGCATACGACCGAGGACCGAATTGAATTGATCATTGAGTGTTTTGATCTTGCTTTGGTAGTAGTAACTAATTCCGAGATGATCCTGTAAGTTTCGACCAACCTGAGACAGGTTTTTCACGATATCAATGCCGAGGGAGCGAAGATGTTTTGCAGGGCCGACCCCTGATCGCTGGAGAATCACCGGAGAACCGATTGCTCCGGCAGAGAGGATAACTTCCTTGTTGACGCCAGCGTATTTGAGCGAACTATTCTGCTGATACAGAACACCCGTACAGCATTTGTCCTCGAATGTCAGGCGAAGAACCTGGGCATTGGTCAATATTTTCAGGTTTTTTCGTTTGCCTGCCTTGTCCAGATAAGCAGTATTCGATGATATTCGAAGACCATTGCTGATATTTGTCTGGTAGTAGCCGACTCCCTCGCAGGTTTCAGCGTTATAGTCAGGGTTCATGGAAAACCCGAGTTCGCCGCATCCATCAAGAAAATACTGATTCAGTTTGTGTGCTCCTTGCTCTGTAGTTGTAATCGTGATCGGACCATGGGTGCCCCGTAATGGATTGTCGGAAAAGGGTACCCGCTCAATTTTCCTGAAATATTCCAGAACATCAGACCAACCCCAGCCCTCAGCACCCAATGCCTCCCATTCATCGTAGTCTCGTTGTTGACCACGACAAAATACCATCGCATTGATCGAACCCGAACCTCCCAATACCTTTCCTCTTGGCCAATAGCTGGTCCGTCCATTCAGGCCAGATTCTGGTTCTGTGGAAAACTTCCAGTTTATCTCTTCATCATAAAACGTCCGGGCATAACCAATAGGAATGCGAGTCGACAGGTAGTGCCGAGCATCGGGTCCAGCCTCAATCAACAACACACTGTGGGCTGGATTCTCGCTTAAACGACTGGCAACAACACATCCAGCAGAACCTGCTCCAACAACAATATAGTCCCAGCCGGATTCTGCCGGGTGCCCTGACTGGGTGCTCATGACTCCTGAACCTTGTTCTTTTTTTGAGCCACATTTTCCCGATGGGCAAGATAGGTGGTCGAGGCGATGATAATGAATCCCCCGAAAACAACCCAGATATCGGGCGTTTCGTCAAACAGCAGATAACCGAACCCAATCGCCCAGATCATCTGTACAAAAATAAACGGTTGGGTTGCAGTCAGAGGTGCTGCAATCAGGGCCCTGGTTATCGAATGATGACCAAGAGTTGCCAGAGACGCAATGATGAACAGGATAATCGTATCAGTCATAGACGGTGTAACCCAGACTACCAGGGCAGCAGGCATTAGTGCAAGGCCACACCCAGCCGTCAACATGAACAGAATATTGACTGGACTTTCCACTGAGACCAGCTTCTTGGCTATGAGAAACGAGCAAGCAAAACCAACGGCAGCGGCCACCTGGGCCAGGGAACCCAATGAAATTTCAACCACACCCGGACGCAGAATAACCAATGTCCCAACAAATCCGACAACTACGGCCATGACTCGCCGGATGCGTATTTTTTCCTTGAATACTATCACAGCCCCGATTGTGGTATAGATCGGCGTACTGTATGCAATCGCAGTGACCTCTGCCAGCGGTATGGTGGCCATTGCAAAAAACCATAACATGACCGCAAATCCATGAAGGATGGCACGCAGAAAATACAGACTCAGGATCGGTTTCGTAATACTTCTCAATTGAATCCTGCGAAACAGCGGAAGAATAATGATCATGCCAAATACATAGCGAAGAAAGGCACTTTGTATCGCTGGCAATCCCGAATCCATCAGCTTTATTAGTACGCCAACCGTTACGAACATGAATCCGGATAGGACCATCCATAAAATACCCCGTGTTAAATCGGACATTGGCAAGATGTGGGGGCGAGGTAAATTCAAGGACGGATTCCCTTGCCAGACGAGAAAAAACGCCATATGGATTGGGGTAGAGTTGATGCGTCCATACCCTGATTATCAATAATCATATGGGGCTGTCCGGATTGCGGTATTCCAATACTTCTGGGGGCGGTTTCGTGGGCAGGCTGGGTTGTGGCAAGTTATAAAACTGCGGCATTTGACGATTTTCAAGTGAAGGTTCGTATTCCAGATCAAGTTGAATCGATGTGTTGTTGCGCAAGGACTGATCTATGGCACGTTTCAGGGATGTTGCGGCCTTGTGATCCCAATCCATACGATAGTAATGAGGCTGGTTTATGCCGGGAATGCGAAGCCACAGATATATTGCACTCCCTTCATCGATACTCGCCGCAATAACCGTTGCATCTTCCTTGGAATTCTTGAATGAGGCATATTCAAGAGGTTGTGGGCGGCCGAGTAGATTAACCAGGGAAAAATAGCCAACCAAGACTAGTGCAAGCAGTACTGTAACAGCAGCAATTCTGGGTCCGATTTTACGCCTTGACCAGATTGCAATAACAACCAGCAATCCAGCCAGAAATGTCTGCAAGAGATAGAGTATCGGGACATTTTCCATTGGAACTTGTACTGCCAGGCCTGCAAATCAGTCAACCCGGCATGTCTTTTCACGGTCCAACAGGGCGACTGACACCAATGTCCTTCCACCTGCAGATGTGTCAATCCCGGATGCCGGTATGCTGCAGGACGCATTGTCGACATGGCCGCAGACCACGTACTGGAAAACCGATCGCAACTTCTGGTTTTTCCTGTCAATGCTCCGGCAGGCATGACGCACCCGTGATGCATAGACAGAGTTGGTCTCGATGACCTCTGTCCTGCAGTCCCGTTTCTGTTTCAGGCCATGCCTGGCCTTGAATTTCCAAAACCTCCTGCCCTCATTCCACATTCCAGAGTCAGGGCATTTCTTCCTTACATCGGAGCAATACCCGGGAACATATCGAGTGGCTGCAAGCGAATACCGGTCAAGCCAGTCAATCTCTTCCTCCAGTTCCGTAAACCGTCTACCCGAGAAAAGGAACGAGGCCTCTGGATTGTGGGTTGGCTCCGGCGAGCACCTATACAGATCCGTCACCTCTCTGTTGGAAGCAGATAAATGATTCCGGACATGGAGGCAGGCAATGTTTCGATATGACGTACAATCGGTCATGCAATGCAAATCTGTTTGTCTTCTTCCGTGATGGTTGCAATATGGGGCCTGTATACTATCATGCAAACCTTGGACATAAGCCCCTGATTTTTCCTTGTAGCAGTTCCCTATCAATGGAAAACGGACAGTAGCCCTGCTCGTGATGAAACATGCTGTATGCCTGCTTCATCAGTATTACCCTGAAATGCCAGTTAGTGACTAAACCATGACTTTTTCAATTGTCGGACATTGCAAAAAAACCGGTATGCTCGGGGTTGCCATTACCACCTCGAGTATTTGCGTCGGAGCACGATGCCCGCATGCTCGGACCAATGTCGGTGCCGTATCTACGCAAAACATCACCGATCCAGCCCTTGCTCCCGCCCTGCTTGACCGTCTCCAGTCCGGAATGCCTGCCGATCAGGCGCTCGCTGATCTCATACGGAACATGGAAAACCAGGAATATCGGCAACTGATAGTCATTGATAATGCCGGAAATAGTGCATGCTACACTGGCGATAAGATTCTGGGGATTCATGCTGAATCCAGGGGAATCCACTGCTTTTCGGCGGGCAATCTGTTGGCCAACGACATGGTACCGGCGGCCATGACCGACATGTTCGATTCACTCTCTGACGTCCACTTGGGGGAGCGACTCGTGAAATCGCTTGAGGCGGGGCTATATAAGGGTGGAGAGATGGGGGATGTGCACTCAGCAGCATTACTGGTTGTTGACAGGCAGCCCTTTCCACTCGTCGACCTTAGGGTTGACTGGACCGATGATGGGGCAGTTTCGAATTTAAGATCTCTCTGGCATGCATATCAACCACAAATACAGGACTATCTGACGCGAGCACTGAATCCTGCTGATGCCCCATCTTACGGAGTACCTGGCGATGAATAATTTCCAGCATGGAAGATTCAGATGAATCCTCACTGTACGAAACAAGCAGGTTCGGCCGGCAAAAATGCCCAATGCCACCATGAAATACAATTGGGGAGTTATCGATTCATTTTTGCCAGCTACAGGAAGCTGTACTTAGAGAAAGCAAAGCAGACAAAGTCTTATCGTGCATCAGGTATTTACCCCTAAATTCGGTATAAAACAGAGGTGAACCTTGAATGGTTTCGTCCTAGTAGAGTAGGATGCTCACTCAGGGTACTCGCCTAGAAATTTGTTCAGCCTGCCTGCCACAAGCTGCCGTCGCGAAGCCAGAAAATCGTCGTAACGCTCTACTCTCCACAAATCAGCATCAGTAGGTATGCACTGTTTATCCAGAGCCTGCTCTCCTAGCTCCTTAACTATTTCGGGCAAATAGGACCTCGGCTCCTGATCACTGAGTTTCCTGTTGGTTCTGCCGCTGATGAAAGACAGATTGCAGATGTCGTTAATACTCTGATTATCGACACCTGCACGCTTAAGTATCGCCTGCGGGAACAGATGGTGAAATTGCAAGGAGTGTTTCGAACCAGCATGTTTAAGTGATATTTTTAGCTGATCCCGCCAGTCCGTCGCGTTGTCCTGCTGAAAAGCAAGAAACATAGTTTTAAAGTAGGCACTTCGACTGTTGCGATTCTCAAGGTCTGCCGGAAGAATTTCTAGGCGCCCAACTTGTGTCTTCAAGAACTTAATAAGTGCGGGCAAATCGCCACCTCGTCGAATTATTGCCAGATCCTGATCTAGGAATGTTTCCGAAGAGCCTCGAGAATATCTGGCTTTGGTGTTTGCGGCATGTACCCAATGCAAAAGAGCTTCCGAATCTACTGGAGAGAGTTGATAATTTTTTTGGTGGCCATACATAGCAAGTGTAATGGCTAGAAACGGTGATGAAAGAAGTGCCGGACTATCGATTTGTGCATTAGAACTTAGGAAATTCAGTGCAAAGCGCATTCCTTCCTGAGCGCTCCTCCAACCTTCCTGCAAACATTCAATGGATAGGCCACTCACAGCTTGAAAACGTGACTGACCTGTTGCAAATGCTACGAGAGCTTTTAAGTGGACTGAAAGATCTAAGGCAAAACCCTTATAGTAGCATTCTTGCTCAAATTCCTGGAAGACACTTAGAGAATCACGCCATTTTGCCGTGATTTGTGCCAACGCCAGGTCCGAACTGCGAAGCTTCACTCCTAGAGAGTTTACCCGCACAAAGATTTCTGTAACTTCCTCATACGATTTGTCCCGCTCCAGAACATGCACTCTGTACCCGTATTCCTTGATATCACGCAGTTTCTTAAGTCGCTCTACATACTTATCATATCGCGGGTCATACATTGAAGTGACCCCTGCTTTTTTGAGGAATGACTTATCGCTACTTTCCTTGAATACATCTGTTACTGAAACCCAATTTGGTCTTGAAGCAAGCTTCTGAGAATGAACGACAAAGGCCATTCCATCGAAGCGTTTTAGTAGCTCATCTTCGGTCGCATCAGCAGTATCGTCGTCCTGGTTGTTAGTATCGTTATTTTCGTTAACTTCTGTAATCAGCTGTAAATCGCTAGGGTGATCAAGATTAAAGAGGATGTCTACTGGCCGTTTTTTATCGCGCACACACACTGGCTCTCCACGCAAAATAGCTGATAAAGAAGTAAGTCTTTGTTGACCGTCCAACAGCAATTGGAAGCGCATTGATTTGTCTGGTGATTGACCAATTGCGAAATCGCGAGTGGGAACGCCTTCATCCGTATCCCAAGTCAATACCGTTCCTGATGGATAACCACGATAAAGAGAATCTAAGAGGTCGCGAACCCGTGTAGAGCGCCATACATACTGACGTTGCATTTCTGGCAAACGAATTTCGTTGCGCTCAATTCTTGCAACAAGCTCCTTAATCGTAACGTCCTGGTGAGCCATTATTATCAAAAGTGGTGTTTGGTAATAACCTTTTATTATAACTGTTATCCCTGAAAGCCGGGCTTGCAAAAAGCGATCTACTACCTATCGCTCGAAGACTCTATTGACCGCAACACGCAGAACGATATGCTGCTGGAACGCATATTTCATCGCTTTATAGACCAGAACTCGAATCATGCAAGAATTATCAGCAGAAAATCAACTTCATCCGGCGGTTGGTTCGAACCATCTGGAAAAAATTCCCGATACGGTATCCCGGTTTTTTGAAGGTAGCAAGTACGAAATGGAACAAGCGCATAAGACATCTCCATTTAACCTGATCCTGATGTATGATTCACTCACAATTGCCGCAGGCAACAGAACGGTTCCTGCTACCGTCAATCCGCTATCCTGATACCTTCCGGGCACCCATTGTGCGAATGTCGAGATTGCTGCAACTTCGTAATGTTCGGTCAGAGTGTCACTGAATACCGGCAACCATAAAACCGGAAAGGAGTGCCATTCTGGTAGCGTGACATCAACAGGGTACGAATAGTTGCCCATTTTGACAGAAACAAACAAAAATGATGAATCCGGAACGACCCCAAACGATCGAATTTGAAAATGGCGATAAGGTAAAACCGACATTCTCATTAGAGGAAATGTCGAGCCGCATTGCCAAACTACGAGCATGCATGACGGAACACAA
>JAJEAV010000089.1 GCA_022822625.1 Gammaproteobacteria bacterium
GACTTTTCCCTGTTCCGGGAGAAGGTTCAGGCACTGTTTGCGGAGATTCCCCATTCCTGGCATGACAGTGGCGATCTCGGTCACTACGAGTCCTGGTATGCGAGCCTGCTGTACATGGGTTTCAAGACGACACGGGTTGATGTCAAGGCAGAGGAGGCTTCAAGCCACGGCCGTTCGGACATGGTGCTGCTGCATGAAGGCCAGGTGTTCGTGCTGGAGTTCAAGATGATGGAAGAGGGCACGGAAGTGGAACAGACTCTCGACAGTGCAATCAAGCAGATACGGGAAAAAAGGTATGCAGAGAAGTATCGGGGTCGTGGAGAACCGGTTCACCTGATCGGCATGGTGTTTGGCGATAGAACCCTGCTGGAAATGCGTGTCGAGGCACTCTGACGATATGCCAAAGACAGCCAACCGGCCCGGAGCTGCATTTCGGAGTGGGGCTGGGGATTGAATTTCCCATGGAACAGTTTTGCACATGGCATACTGATTCCGAACGACAAGAATGCCCGTTGTGAAGCCGAATCGGAAGGAGTCGAAGGCAGCCACTCCAATCCTGACAGAGAAAAGCAGGCCTTGTGCTGAACCTGCACAATCAATGGATAGTCATTCGGAGTCAGTATGACTGTCAGTGAAACGGTTCCATGGGAAATGGAGTGCATCCCTTGATCAGCAAAACCCTTCAATTCCTCTAACCCAAGTTTAACATGTAGTGCCTTAACAGATTGATTCTGAATGAAATAAAAAACGGTGTGGCACTACATGTTAAACTTGGGTTAAACCAGCGTTGTATCCAGTATATTAAAACCATACATTCTTCGATTTATCCAGCAACAAATGAGTCAAGCAGGACAAAAGCATTGCATTTTCTGCAACAAGCCAGAATACAAAATGGTACTAAAGAACGAATTTGCTTATGCAGTTCGTGATGGGCATCCGGTAACCGATTTGCATACCCTGATAATCCCCAGACGATGCGTGCCGACTTACTTTGACCTCAACGAAAACGAAGTCCGGGATTGTCAGGAATTATTGATGCTTGCCCGACAGGATATTCTCAATATCGACAAGACGGTAACAGGATTCAATATTGGAATAAACGCCGGAAAAGACGCTGGTCAAAGCATTTTTCATTGCCACATTCATCTGATTCCGAGGCGCAAGGGTGATGTTGAAAGACCACGCGGCGGAGTGCGGGCCGTAATTCCCCACAAACAAACGTACTGAACCTGACATTCATTCATTTCAGACAATAGGCACTACAAGGCCTTGTCTTGAATAGTGGATGGGCCTGGAGTGATCAGTTTTGCGGCAAGGTCCAGTGCGTCCATGGGCCAGAAACACTCCGGTCTGGGCTGATGAATACCATCCGAACCTTTCTCTGGTCGACATGAAAGTATGCATTCTGTCCACCGGCCCGGAATGCCACCAAGACCGTATGTCGCACCCAACAAGGCACCGCAGATTGCCCCGTTGGTATCAGTATCTCCACCCTTCATAACGGTATCGACCAGAGCCGACTCAAAACTATCAGCGTAACAGAGTTGCCACAAGGCGTTATGAAACGCGATAAGCACCCATCCTTGTTGAGAAAAGTAATCATCCGGTGGTGCTTTCTCCGCTTCGTTTACCGCACCAAGCAGCTCCTCTGGCGAGTCAATATCAACCGCCCAGCCTCGAATCAACCTGTACAGTTGGCCCGGAGTTATAGCTGATCCAATTGAATATGCGATCGCCATGCAGAACAATGCATTAGCCTTGAGGCATACTTCATTGGGATGAGTCAACATGGCATCCTGTATGGCCCATTCAGCCACCTTCTCCAGCGAATAATTGGTCCCAAAAATCCCAAGAGGACTGATTCGCATCATCGCTCCATTAGACTGACTTCCATGGTCCGGTTTCCCCCGGATCCCCCTATAAATGGTATTGCCAATATCAAATGGATCAGAATTCAGCCAGTATTGGTACTCTATGAATGCCATATCAGGATCATATGTACCTTTGTTGACCAGCATTCTGGCCAACAATAACGCCATTTCCGAATCATCCGTCGGTTGTCCGGCAATTGTGTTCCAAATACAGCTACCCTTGATCTCCCGAACTCCATCGGGGTAATCGTTTCGGATAGAATCTGAATTCTGGAACTCAACCTGGCTTCCGAGAGCATCTCCGGCCAACTGTCCAATCATGCAACCTTTTGCTCTTTGTAAAGCAAGATGTCCTACTTTCATATGCTGTCTCCATAGACAACGAGCTGATTTTATGGATTATACATACCGATGACAAAACCCCTCAATGAATACTCAGCACTGACCTTCGATTGTTATGGAACCCTGATCGATTGGGAGTCGGGGATCTGGGATGCCTTGCAACCACTCCTGATGAACATCAACCCGACTGATTCTGCAGGTTTTACACGAGACATTGTTCTTGGATCATACGCAAGGCATGAATCGACACTCCAGAACAGCCACCCGAAAATGCTGTATCCGGAGCTATTGGCAAACGTCCACCAGCTACTGGCGGATGAATATCAGATTCAAACGACCGATGACATGAATCAGGAATTTGGTCAATCAGTACCGCACTGGCCTGCATTTCCCGACACCGCAGATTCCCTCCGCAAACTCGCAAGACGCTACAAGCTGGTTATTCTGTCCAATATTGACAATCAGGGCTTTGCGGACTCAAACAGCAAGCTCGGAGTTACCTTTGATGCGATCTATACTGCGGAGATGGTTGGCTCCTACAAACCCGATGACCGGAATTTCGAGTTTATGTTGACGCAGCTACGAGAAGATTTTGGGTTTGACCGGAAAGACATTCTACATACAGCCCAGAGTCTATATCACGATCATGTGCCAGCCCGTAAACACAATTTGGCCAATGCATGGATTGACCGGCAGAATCTCGCAGAAAAATCAAGTTGGGGAGCCACGACAGCAGTAGAAGAAAGGCCCCAATATGATTATTTGTACCCTTCGCTGAAAGCGATGGTAAATGCACTGGAAGCAGAACTTGACCGTACAGATTAATGTGTCCCTGCCAGATGATTGATGATTAAATCCACGAATCCGGTGTTTGCACCAATATGCGAAGTCATGATGAAACGGCTCTTGGGATATGTTTTGTTCAATTTGTCCAGGATAGCCGGCATGTCTCTCTCAACATGATTGCCACTCGCCAGAAAAAGCGGCACCAGGGTTATTGAATCAACTCCCCTGCCAACCAAATCTGCCACGGCAGCGGGTATGGTAGGTTCTGCTAATTCCAGATAGGCATGTTCCACGATTTCATAATCATGTCTACGTTTTCGCACGGCGCCTGTTAATGTTTCGGTCTCCCGGTTGCTATTCGGGTTTCGACTCCCATGGGCTACTATCAATAACGCGTTCACTTTAGTTTCTCATTTATCAGGTTAACCATCATCTCTATATGGGGTGCACTACTATTCAGGCAAGGGATATAAGAGAAATGCTCACCTCCGGAACTTTTGAAAACATCGCTGTTTTCCATCGCAATTTCTTCGAGTGTTTCAAGACAGTCAACACTGAATCCCGGGCAGACAGCCTGAATGGACTTTACTCCTTCCTTGCCCCAGCCTTCAAGAGTTTCATCAGTATAGGGCCTTAGCCACTCAGTAGGTCCCAGTCTTGACTGAAACGACAATCCCCATTGATGATCTTCCAACTCTAATCGTGCGGCAATCAGGGCTGCCGTTTTATAGCATTGTTCCGGATAAGGGTCGCCATCCTCGGCATATTTTTTGGGTATTCCATGAAAGGACATGAGAAGGCGCTCTGCCTGACCATGTTTTTCTCGATATTCCCGAATTGAATCGCTGACAGCATCAATATACAAGTCATGATCATGGTAATCACAGATTATCGTAAAACTGCAAAACGAGCGTCCTGATTCAATGAAGCGAAGTACCTCATCCTTTACGGATGAAATGGTGGTGTAGGAGAACTGTGGATATAGTCCAAGTACGATAAAATGGTTCGCTCCTTGCTGTTGTAATGCTTCCAAGGCTGACTCAATCGATGGATTGCCATACCGCATGCCTAACTCGACAGGAATGGATGGTAACTTCTTACGAAGCAACGACAGTTGTCGTTTTGACTCAACCAAAAGGGGAGAACCTTCATGAGTCCAAATCTTGCTGTAGGCATGGGCCGACCTGGTCGGCCTTGTTCTCAGAATGATGAAATTCAGAATCAACCACCATAGCGGTTTCCACATCTTGATGACTCTTCTGTCAGAAAGAAATTGATTGAGGTAGCGTCGAACATCTTCGACGCCCGGAGAATCAGGCGTTCCAAGATTGGATAAAAGGACTCCCGGTTTTTTTGTGGAACTCTGTTGGGTCATGGGTCAAGCCGGCTTTGTCCAATTCCATAGGTGATGATTGCAGCAAGAGCAAGAAGCCCGGAAATAACATGGAATCGATTGAAGGGTTCCTTGAAAAGAATCACACCCACGCCAATCGATGTGGTCAGAATCGACAACAGCGCATATACGATATAACTTGTTGCCCCCTGTTGGGTATAGAGCCAGTAAAATCCAATGAAGGTGAAATAAAAACCCAGGCCGCTAATCAGGATATACCACAGATTCTCCTGCACATAAAACAAGGTCGTCGGCTCTTTGTTAATGAGGGTGCTAATCAGGAAAATAGAAGTGCATACGGTTAGCGTAACCGTCAAGAAAAAAAACGGATTATCCGAGATGCTGGAACCTCGTTGTCCATACACAAACATTGCGTTGCCGATTGCTGCAATCAGCGCAAAATAAAAGACCTTCATTGGCGAGTAATTCGATGGGAGGGATGATCACGGATTATAATACGATGAATCATGAATCATTGGCAATATTGAACCAGACCTGCTGATATTATCGAGTATGTTCATAAAACAGTAACATTGAATCCGAACGCGTTAGGTACTTTCCCATGACTGTCCATTTAAATCCTCTTGAAGGTACCGAAAATCTTCCTGATACCGAGATCAATGCCCGGGAAGTGTTTGGCATCGATTGCAATTTGATGATCCCTGCTTTCTCCTGGCGGGATAATCATGTTCCAGAGATCGACCCTGCCTATCGATTCAATCGTGATGTTACCCTCGCGCTACTTGCCGGATTTTCCAATAACCGTCGGGTTCTGGTTCAGGGATTTCATGGAACCGGCAAGTCTTCCCATATTGAACAAATTGCAGCACGCCTGAACTGGCCCTGTGTCAGGGTCAATCTTGACGGGCATATCAGCCGACTTGATCTAGTGGGTCGAGATGCCGTGGTCATACGCGATGGCAAGCAGGTCACGGAGTTTCAGGAAGGAATTGTGCCCTGGGCACTCCAGCGCCCCGTTGCCCTGGTTTTTGACGAGTTTGATGCAGGGCGCCCAGACGTCATGTTCGTAATCCATCGGGTTCTTGAGCGTGATGGAAAGCTTACCCTGCTTGACCAGAATCGAGTTATCACCCCTCACTCAGGATTTCGGCTTTTTGCAACCGCCAACACAATCGGATTGGGCAATCTGACCGGCCTTTACCATGGCACGCAATTACTGAACCAAGCGCAGATTGATCGCTGGAATATTGTCACTACGCTCAACTATCTTCCTGAACAGGAAGAAGTGGCCATAGTAACCGGTCAAGTGACTGAATTCGCAAGTCGGGAAGATGATGTCCAGAAGATGGTCGCCATGGCCAATCTGACGAGACAGGGCTTTGGAGCAGGGGATATCTCAACGGTCATGTCACCCAGAACCGTAATTACCTGGGCAGAAAATACTGTAATCCTGAATGACTTCGATACTGCGTTTCGTCTGTCGTTTCTCAACAAGTGTCATGAGGCAGAACGGTCCGTTATCGCTGAATACTATCAGCGCGTGTTCGGTTATGAAGTTGAATATTCAATTGCCATTGAGCTGAACAACCAGAAAACCGAGTCGTGAAGCAGATGGATGAAGCAGCCATCAACCGCCTGGTCGAACACCACAATACCGTAGCTATTCGTGCTCTTTCTGGTGTATGTCAGGCAACATATCGTCGGCAAGGCCTGTTTCTTGATGGGAAACGCATGATTGTCGAGTCCCCATACCTGTTTGCTGATCCAGTCAAGGATGAGCTAGTCAGAAACCGCGGGGTGGTTGATGCATTATCCATGCGGTTACTGCATTCAGATCAATTGCTTCATCAATCTCATAAACCTGATACGCTGATCGAAAAACTGGTTTTTGATATTCTGGAACAGCTACGGTGTGAATCGCTGGCTGATTCCCGCATGACCGGACTCATTGACAACATGAATCAGGCTTTCTCTTCATGGTGCCTGGAATTCAGGAGGGGCGGGCATACCGAAACAGAATTCGGATTGATGCTGTTTACCCTGATCCATATAGTTCGATCGAAATTACTGAATATTCCACCAGACTTGGAGATTGAGGGCTTGATTGAGTCTGCGCGCTTTGAACTCGTCCCGCATATCGGTTCCGATCTTGTCGGACTTAAACAGAGCAATTCCGATCAGCTTGCTTATGCCAGGCATGCGTTATCGATTGCTTCGTCCATTCTGGAAATCATGGAGCAGTCGGGAATACATTCTGTCGAAAGGGAAATCAGTGCCCTTCGTGAGAAAAGTCTACTGCCTCCCGAACCCGTCAATGATGAAGATCTTGATGAGACTGATTTTACCGGTTCGTTGTATCGAGACACAGGAGGCCAGAATCATGAATACAGGGTATTCTGTACCGAATATGACCAGACAGTAACCGGCGAGAATCTCTATCGACTGGAACAGAGAATCAGGTTGCGAGAGCAACTGGATCAATTGATCGCAGCTCAATCTGTCAATATACAAAGGCTTGCCCAAAGGCTGAAAATTGTATTTGGAACGCCGACACGTACCGGCTGGAATGAAGGTGTTGAAGACGGTTATATTGATGGCAGAAGAATCAGTCAGCTGATCGCAAATCCTGCCTACTCGCGAATCTTCAAACAGGAAAAGTTGACCCTGCAAAGCGATGCTGTTGTCGTGTTCTTGATCGATAACTCGGGCTCCATGCGCCGTCAGAAATACGAAGCCCTGGCCGTATTGATTGACGTGCTATGCCGGGCTCTCGATATCGCGGGCGTCAAAACGGAAATACTCGGATTTTCGACGGGGGGCTGGGCTGGCGGTCAGTCAATCAGGATATGGCGTAGCAGTGGCAGCCCTGCGAATCCAGGGCGGTTGAATGATCGCCTGCATATCCTCTACAAGGAAGCAGAAACAGACTGGAAGCGGGCACGATTGAACATGGCCTCAATGCTTAATCCGGCGCATTTCAGGGAGGGTCTCGATGGCGAAGCGCTGGAATGGGCGTTCATGCGCCTGATTGCACGGCCCGAATCTCGAAAATGCATGGTGTTCATTTCGGATGGAGCTCCCATGGAAACTGCATCTAGCAATCATAACTCCCCATCCTATCTGGACAATCACCTCCGGGATGTTGCAAATGCGATAGAACGCACCGGGACTGTTGAGTTAAGAGGGATCGCTACCGCATTCAGTCTGGATGATTACCTCTCAAAATGGACCCCGATTGATTTTTCAGGAACTCTGGATACTCGTGCATTTCATGTGCTTGAACGTATTTTCGAGCCAGTCCGGTCTGCAGATATAAACTAATTCCTCGTTATCATGACAAAATCAGGTATCGACGATTATCTTGAAGGCCAGTACAATGTTGTTGCTGGAAGATCCGACTTTGAACAAGTCCTTGAAGACTGGACAGAACGTAGTCTTGTCTATCGATCCAGGTGCGAAGGGTTCTCGCAGCATCGATATGGAAAGCGGGAAAACGAGGTTATTGATCTATTCCCCGCACAGGAAAAAAACATGCCTATCATGATGTATCTGCATGGCGGATACTGGCAACGTGGTGATCGGGCACTTTACGGTTTTCTTGCCGAACCATTCAATGAATCGGGAGTCAATGTAGCCATAGTCGGGTACCCCTTTTCACCTTCTGTGTCCATGTGGGACATCATAGACAGCATAAAGACTGCAACTCTCTGGCTATGGAGAAATGCCCGCGAAAACGGCATGGATCCGGATCAGGTAATTCTGGTGGGGCATTCCGCAGGTGGGCATCTCGCAACGATTATGCAGACTCTCAACTGGACGGCTTTTGAACCTGCCATGTCTGGCAACCCGTTCAAGGCAGTCGTATCTGTCAGTGGGCTTTATTGGCTGAAGCCCCTGTGCTCGACAACCCTGAATGAAAATCTGAATCTCGATAAACAGGTAGCAGAAAGGCTGAGTCCAACAGAAATGGAGCCTATGGGGAATGTGCCCGTGGTACTGGTTGTTGGTGGTGCGGAAGGGCGTGAGTTTCTTGAACAGGCCAATCGCCTTGAGAAGGCCTGGAATCAATACAATGTTCCAATCATTCGGCGAGAAGAAAGCGGGGCAGATCATTTTGACGTGGTTTATCGTATTGCTGACAGGAAAAGTGAATTGTTTATACTAATCGCGCAACTTGCCTCGTGACAAGGTACGCATCAATCGGAAATAACTTCTATTTTTTCTCAAGAATTTTTGAAATCCTACTGTAAATAAAGTACTTTTCTTCTAATACAGAAAAGTTTTCTCTGATAGTGACGTTATCACTCAACCCGGGAATTTGTTCTCTGGCCCTGTGTGGTCGATACAATGAATGGTTCGATTGATTCCTGTTCGGCATTTCGACATGATTCCAGTCGTGGGGCTATAATCAAGTCAGTAAAGATTATCCATCATGGCCCCGAATTTTCCTTGTTTGGCTACATGGTTCAAAAGATCGCTCCTTATTTCTTGTCCAGACCATACACATGAACAGGCCCAACTTGTTTTTGCTGCGCTTTGCGGTCCTTAATATTCTGGCACTGTCCCTGGTTGTTGTTGGGGGTATGGAGGGATGGATCCATCGAATTATTGAAGCTGACGTAACCCGAATCAGTTTATTGATTGTGGTGATGTTCTTGATCGGGTGGGCAATATGCGCATATCACGTAAATCGATGTGCCAGGGAACTCAAATTACTGTCGGGTAATGAACCGAACTTGACTGAAAAGTGTCAGGAGTATTTTACGATGATGGAAAAAGCCCCTGCTGATTCCAGAATGACCATCTCCGAGTGTTTGCGTTCCAGCCTGTATTCAAGAATCAGCATAGTCCGTCTGATCGCGAATAATCTGGTTATTTTCGGGTTGATAGGTACTGTAATCGGGTTTGTAATTGCCCTGGCTGGCGTTGACTCAAGCAAAATAGCTGATGCAGCATCAGTCGCCCCCATGATTTCAACCCTGATTCAGGGTATGTCTGTTGCACTGTATACCACTTTGGTTGGTGCGATTCTGCATGTGTGGCTGATCATGTGCTATCAGATGCTGGCTGTAGGCACAGTCAATCTTGTTAACACGATTATTGAATACTCCCATACCTCCTCACAACAAGCAAATGCCCAGAATTCTCCGAGGCAATGCTGAATCCCTACGACGACCCCGCCAATCCCGGTGATACATTATTTCGGGATGTCCTGAGTCTGGCCCTGCTTGGATTTCTTGCCGTCATCGTATTGTTGCTCCCCCATCTTGTGGCTGATCAACAGGACCAACCCACTACTGTAACGGCAAGTGGCGATGTAGTGGTTCAACTGACCTGGCCATCTGAAATGGATGCAGATATGGATCTCTGGGTCAAGGCACCTGGGGACATTTCAGTTGGTTATTCAAACAAGGGCGGAAAAATCTTCAACCTGTTGCGCGATGATCTCGGCAACAAGTTTGATTTATCGAGCGTGAATCATGAAAGCGCCTACAGCAGGGGATTTGCCCGGGGTGAGTATGTGGTAAATGTACATGCCTATCGAATTGACCCGAACCATCCTCCCCCCTTTGCGGTTGAAGTTCTGGTCAGTACAAAAACTTCAAGAAACGATCAGGTTCAGGTAAAGCCGATTGTATTTACACGTGCGCTGATCAGACGGCAGGGTCATGAAGTAACAGCAGTCCGCTTCAGCTTGACGGAAAACGGGGAGTTGATGGAAGACAGCGTTCATAGTCTTTTCAAACCACTTCGTGTGGACGGAAGAAAGTAAGGGGGCTTACATGCCATAAAAGTAAAGCAGGATGGGAAGGAAGGCCGATTACACCGACGTTGCCTTGCTCCGGTATATTCCGCCCCTGATTGCTGCTCTTCAACGTCAAAAAGAAGTGGGTTGCCGTAATGGACAAGTATGACAAATACGAAATCATCGTCTTGCAGTGTGGTGCAGGAGTAAGCGTTTTCTGGCTGTTTCCTTGCCAGGATAGATGAGGGGAGCAAGGTTTGGAGAGATAGCGTCATCTGGAAAGAGACATTACGGCCTTCGGGCCATGTATCCCTTCCAGGTTACTTTATCGTTTCTGGATGGTGCTGGTTCATTCCCGGGGTGGTATCATCTCGGTGGAAAACTTGTGGCAGGTCGCGTCAAATGAAATTTTGATGTGGCTGGGTTTCAGGTGGTTTTCAAGTGTTATGATTGATGTCGTTTATGCAACCCTGAATAAAATGAGCGAATCCGGACAATTCACCAAATCGCCAGAGAATAGTCTTGAACTTGCTATCGGTCGGCAGATAAGAGATTTCAGAATCCGTGAAGAAATTACGGTTGCCGACCTGGCTCGTCAGGCTGGATTGTCTGTCAGCATGCTTTCCAAGGTTGAAAACGGTCTGACTTCTCCTTCGCTGGCAACCTTGAATGCATTGTCGAAAGCCCTTAATGTTCCGGTGACCTCTTTCTTCAGAATGTACGAGGAAATCCATGAAGCAACCATTGTTCGATCGGGACATGGGTTGACGATTGAGCGACAGGGCACGCGGGCCGGCCACCAGTATCAGTTGCTGGGCCACCATTCAAGCAGCAATTTTTCTCGAGTTGAACCCTACCTGATTACCCTGACTGAGAAGTCGGAAGTTTTTCCGATGTTTCAACATGAAGGCGTCGAGTTCATATACATGCTGGAAGGAGAAGTAGGTTATCGGCATGCCAACAAGGTTTATCGACTGAAGCAGGGAGATTCTCTTTATTTCGACCCGGATTCACCGCACGGACCGGAAGAACTCATAACTCTTCCCATAGTATTTCTGGCGGTAATTGTCGGGCGAAAATAGATCAATCGAAACAATTCGATTCCATTTTCCCTTGGGTAAAAATAGTTGCTTGAGAGTTAGTGGATGGTTTAGAATCTCGTTTTTGCTTTTGCCTGTTTGGTTTGCCATCTTTTATACAAGAGTTTGACAGTTGGTTTTGATGAGGAGTTTGGTGCGATGTGCGGAATCGTAGGATTGTATACAAAAAATCCAGATCTACAGTCAAGCTTGGGGGCGCTTCTATCTGCGATGCTCATTCAAATGGCAGACCGGGGGCCGGATAGCGCAGGGTTCGCTATTTACCATGATCCTGTAGACGCTGAATTAATTAAGGTTACTCTTCAAGGTGACCACGATACGGATTGGCAGCTCATCGAGCAGAAAATTGCCAATGAGCTTGACCCTGCCGTAAAGGTCTCGCGCATTGCAACGCATGCGGTGGTTACTCTCTCGGTAGATGGAGATAAAGCTGTCGAATGGATTGATGGAAATCTGGATATGGTTCGCATGACCAGTAACGGCAGGTCTATCGAGATTTTCAAGGAAAAAGGCCATCCTCAGGAAGTCATTGAAACTTTCGGTCTGGGCGACATGACGGGAACGCATGCCCTAGGGCATACCCGCATGGCAACCGAAAGTCGGGTAACAACCGAACACTCCCACCCTTTCAGTACCGGAATGGATTTATGCCTGGTTCATAATGGATCGTTGTCGAACCATAATCGACTGAGAGAGAAGCTTCGTGCTGACGGCATCCGGTTTCAGACTGACAATGATAGCGAGGTGGCGGCTGGATATCTGACCTGGAGACTGAAACAGGGTGCAACACTAAAGGAGTCCATGCAGGCCGCACTTGCTGATCTTGATGGGTTCTATACATTTGCCATTGGCACCAAAAATGGCTTTGCCGTGCTCAGGGACCCGATTGCCTGCAAACCGGCAGTGCTTGCAGAGACAGATGACTGGGTTGCGATGTCTTCAGAGTATCGGTCAATTGCACAACTGCCGGGTAATGAGAAAGCCAGGGTCTGGGAACCCAATCCTGCGACAATCTACAGTTGGGAGCGCGAATCATGAAATTTGATCTGGCAGGGCAGGGTATTCGCGAGTTCAACCGGTTTTTGCATGGCCCGGAATCCGAAGGGGCTGTGGTTGAAGTTGATAATCCTTCGGGGTGCCATAATCTCGCAGTTGGAGCATTGCAAAACTGCCAGGTTACGGTAAATGGTCATGTCGGATATTACTGTGCAGCCATGAACCAGCAAGCTGAAATTACTGTTCGTGGGAATGCCGGTCCCGGACTGGCCGAAAACATGATGTCTGGGATCGTCCGTGTTCAGGGCAATGCTTCACAATATTGTGGTGCGACAGCGCATGGGGGATTATTGGTGGTTGAAGGCAATGCATCTTCAAGATGTGGCATTTCCCTGAAAGGCACGGATATCATCGTTGGTGGATCCATAGGGCACATGAGTGCCTTCATGGCCCAAACCGGCAGGCTGGTGGTTTGTGGTGATGCGGCAGAATCAATGGGAGATTCAATATACGAAGCCCGTATTTATGTTCGGGGCAAGGTCGCGAGTCTGGGAACGGACTGCATCGAAAAGCCACTCGAGGAGGAACACCTCAAGGAACTTGAAGAACTACTGGATAGGGCACAACTGAATCACTCGGCAAGAGAGTTCAAGCGCTACGGATCGGCTCGGCGCCTTTATAATTTTGATGTCGACAATGCCAGCCTGTATTGATGGGATGAATCATGACGAATGAAATTGATCGAAGCTGGCTTGTGGAGTCTGCAACGTTTTCGCGCCCGGTAATTCGGGAAATTCAAAGGGCTGCCCGAGAGGGAATTTACGATATCCGTGGGTTCGGAGCCAAAAGAAAGTTGCCGACATTTGATGACTTGCTTCTGCTCGGAGCAAGCATGTCGCGCTATCCTCTTGAAGGTTATCGGGAAAAGTGTGATACCCGTGTCACGTTCGGAACCCGTTTTGCTGAAAATCCCCTGACCATTGAAACTCCAATTACCATTGCAGGCATGAGCTTCGGAGCCTTGTCGGCACAGGCCAAGGAGGGGCTGGCGCGTGGAGCGACAGCAGTCGGGACCAGTACCACAACGGGTGATGGAGGGATGACGCCCGAAGAACGAGAGCATTCCAGGCTACTGGTTTATCAATACCTGCCTTCCCGTTATGGCATGAATCCCGATGACCTGAGAAAAGCCGATGCCATTGAGGTGGTAGTTGGTCAAGGTGCCAAACCCGGCGGTGGAGGAATGCTGCTCGGACAGAAGATCAGTGACCGGGTCGCCGAAATGCGGAATTTGCCTAAGGATATTGATCAGCGAAGTGCATGCAGGCACCCGGACTGGACAGGTCCGGACGATCTCGAGATCAAGATTCAGGAGCTTCGGGAAATTACCGACTGGAAAGTACCTATCTATATCAAGGTCGGTGCAACCCGAACATTTTTTGATGTGCAACTTGCCGTCAAGGCCGGTGCAGATGTTGTGGTGGTTGACGGCATGCAGGGGGGCACAGCTGCCACACAGGATGTGTTTGTCGAGCATGTTGGCATCCCCACATTGCCGGCAGTTCGAATTGCTGTTGACGCACTCAAGGATCTGGACATGCATCGTACTGTTCAGCTTATAGTCTCTGGCGGTATTCGTTCGGGTGCAGATGTGGCCAAAGCGCTGGCACTTGGTGCCGATGCGGTATCTATTGGTACAGCTGCGCTAATCGCGATGGGTGATAATTCTCCCGAGTACGAGGAGAAGTACAATGAACTCGGTACCAGTGCCGGGTTTTACGATGACTATCAGGATGGACAGGACCCAACCGGTATTTCAACCCAGAACCCTGATCTGGCAAAGCGGCTTGATCCTGATATCGCTGGACGAAGAGTCGCAAATTACCTTCGGGTCATGACGCTTGAGTTGCAGACACTGGCGCGAGCCGCAGGCAAAACGAATGTAAGAAATCTTGAGCGTGAGGACCTGGTAGCCCTGACAGTTGAATCATCAGCAATGGCCAGAGTACCGTTAGCCGGGACAGACTGGATCCCGGGCTTTGAACACAGCCGATAAACAGGTCTGTACAGTTTAATGTTGTATAGTTCAAATACTACAATAATATGGGTAAAACAATGAACATCGATCTTGCGAAAGTCGCCAAAGAAAAAGGTATCAAGTATTTCTTGATTAGTTTCGTGGATTTGTTCGGTGTGCTCCGATCAAAACTGGTTCCGGCAAGAGCCATTTCTGACATGCAAGTTGAAGGTGCGGGATTTGCAGGATTTGCTGCATGGCTTGACATGAGTCCTGCAGATGGTGACATGTTTGCAATTCCGGACCCGGACAGTCTTATCCAACTCCCATGGAAACCTGAAGTGGGCTGGCTGGCCGGTGACCTGTATATCAATGGCGAAGAAATCCAGGCATCGCCTCGTGTGGCACTCAAGAATCAAATTGCCAAAGCAGCCAAGCAGGGGTATCAACTGAAAACGGGGGTCGAGTGTGAGTATTTTCTGGTCAATCCAGACGGTACGGCTATTGCTGATTCCCGTGACATCCAGTCAAAGCCTTGTTATGACCAGGCAGCATTGATGCGTCGCTATGATGTAATCAGTGAAATCTGTGACAGCATGATTGAGCTGGGCTGGGATCCGTATCAAAATGATCATGAAGACGCAAATGGACAGTTTGAGATGAACTGGGAGTATGACGATTGCCTGAAAACAGCCGATCGTCACGTGTTTTTCAAATACATGGTCAAGCAGATTGCCGAGAATCATGGTTTGAGAGCAACTTTCATGCCGAAACCGTTTGTTAACCTGACGGGCAACGGATGCCATGCACATGTATCCCTCTGGAACACCAGTGGCAAGAAAAACCTGTTTCTGGACAAGAAAGATGAAATGGGCCTTTCTACTCTCGCCTATTCATTTCTCGGCGGCATCGTCCATAATGTCCAGGCACTGTGTTCGATTTTCAATCCAACCGTTAACAGTTATAAGCGGATTAATGCGCCGGCTACACTTTCCGGAGCAACATGGTCTCCCAATGCGGTCAGTTACGGAGGCAACAACCGTACTCACATGATTCGCATACCCGATGTCGGTAGGTTTGAGTTGCGCTTGATGGATGGGGCGACAAACCCCTATCTGCTTCAGGCCGGGATATTGGCAGCAGGTATGGATGGAATAGCCAATGAGCGTGATCCGGGCAAGCGTCTCGACATCAATATGTACGAGGAAGCACATAAGATGAAAGGGCTTAAGAAACTTCCGCTCAATTTGCTTGATGCAATTCGCCTGACCGGGAAAAGTAGGGAACTTCGAGAACAAATTGGTGATGAGATCATTGATGCTTATTGCAAGCTGAAGTTGGCTGACTGGGAGGATTTTACTCGTACGCTTACCGACTGGGAGCGAGACCATACTCTCGATTGCTAGGCACCCCGGATAGTGATTGTTGCGCAAATAACGGGTTGTTTCTGAAATAGTATGGAGATCAGAAAAATTTCGGCATCTTGTAGTAGTCGGACTATTCCATAAACCTGTCGAATTGCATAAAATTGCGGGACTATCACAATCCTGATGTTTATGGCGGTGACAGTGGGTCTCTCTGATGACGTGAGCTGTGAACCCGGTCAGGTCCGGAAGGAAGCAGCCGCAACAGTAATCATGGGTGTCAGAATCAGGCGCATTTGATCCGCCACCACTGCCTTGAACATTCAAATGATGAGTGGATGACAGTGGTTTATGTTTCTTGATTGAAGGAGCATATGAAAATTGAATTTACTCGTTACCTTCGCATCAGACTCTCTCGAATCCGAGTATTTTCCGGACATAAGCCAAGCGTTTAATCAATGAGTTACCAAGCCCTTGCCAGAAAGTGGCGTCCCAGAAAATTCTCGGAAGTAATCGGCCAGGAGCATGTCGTTTCGGCCTTGACTCATGCATTGGCAAGTCAGAGAATCCACCATGGCTTCCTGTTCACGGGTACCCGAGGGGTTGGGAAGACCACGCTCGCCCGCATATTTTCCAAGGCATTGAACTGTGAAACGGGAGTCGTATCCGAGCCATGTGGTGAATGTAACGCGTGTACGGGTATTGATGATGGAAGCTTCATCGACTTGATTGAGGTCGATGCCGCATCCAGAACAAAAGTTGATGATACTCGTGAGTTGCTTGACAATGTTCAGTACTCGCCTAGCATGGGACGATTCAAGATCTACCTGATCGACGAGGTGCACATGCTCTCGACCCATAGCTTTAATGCGTTGCTGAAGACGCTTGAAGAACCCCCGGAACATGTCAAGTTCCTGCTCGCAACCACCGACCCTCAAAAACTGCCAGCGACCATTCTGTCCAGGTGCATTCAGTTCAACCTGAAATCAATGAATACCAATCAGTTGACGGAACAGCTTGAAAAAATCCTGAAACTCGAGGAAATCGAGTTTGATTCCGCAGCAGTTAAACTGGTTGCTCGCTGTGGTGATGGTAGTGTCCGGGATGCATTGAGCCTGCTTGATCAGGCAATCGCCTATACCAATGGTGCACTAGCTCAAGATGCAGTTCGCAAGATGCTGGGGATGATTGATGACAGTATTATTTCCGACCTGTTGTCGAGTATCCTCAAGAATGAAGCCGAAGCATCCCTGAATGCCATATCTCGACTCTCTGAGCGTGCTGTTGATTATTCTTTGGCTCTTGATGACCTGCTTTTGCTGATTCACAATACTGCACTTTATCAAGCGGTACCGAATGCAAGCCGTTGGAAGGACATTGATATTGACCAGGTAATAGCCCCGTTGGCACAGGACTCGGACCCAGAGACCCTGCAATTGCTCTATCAGATAGGTGTGGCAGGCAAGCGTGACATTGATTTTGCGCCCGATTCGCACAGTGGTTTCGAGATGATTGTGCTCAGAATGCTGGCCTTTTTACCCGAATCGAAAGTGTCTTCAGAAAAAAAGGGGGGTGCTCAGGGCGGACAAGGGTCAAGGAATAGTCCGGAATCAACGACATCAAGGCCCAGGGAAGCTGCTGACCCAGTTAGTGCGAAACCTGGCCCGCCACAGTCGCTGGAAGAGGTCAATATCGGAGCAAGGCCGTCTCCAGGCCCTCAGGAATCAGCCGGAGACTCTAAAGATGAGGGCGCTGAAGGGTTGAGCAGACCATTAAACGGCGGCCAGGCAAGATGGGATAAACTTGAGGTCAAGGATCTGCTTGATCAATCCAGATGGGATGTATTGATCAATGATTTGGAACTAAATGGTGTTCCCAGAGAAATGTTGAGACGCATGATTCCCCAGTCGGTTGACGGGAATACCCTGGAAATCCAGATTCGAAATGGAGCTGCCTATTTTTCGGAAGACAGGCTGAAACAGGTAGAGGAAACCTGCAAGTCAAAGCTGAATTTTCCGATACGGTTCAAGGTAAGTTCCTCGGAGGTAGGTGATAACGGAGGCAATGGCAAGGAATCGATCGCAGAGAGGAACCAGCGTGAGGAAAGAGAGCGGGAGATGCGAGCAAGGGAGGAATTCCTGAAAGACCCGGTGGTGCAGGAACTGGTTGCAACTTTTGATGGTCGAGTTCAGGCAGAATCGATTGTCATGAATCCGGGCCGGTAGTAGATTCATGAGGATTTATTTCAATTCAACAGTAGCAAAGCGGGTCGATCGATGATAAAGGGTGGTTTGGGGGACATGTTCAAGCAGGCAGCGGAATTCCAGAAAAAAATGGATGAAGCGAGAAAGCAGCTTGATGAAGTAGAAGTAACAGGCCGTTCCGGAGCAGGACTCGTTGAAGTCGTGATGACCTGTAGTCATATTGTTCAAGAGGTCCGAATATCGGATAAATTATTATCGGATGACAAGGAAATTATGGAAGATTTGGTCGTGGCGGCATTCAATGATGCAATCAAGAGAGTAGAGAGCGAGACAAAGAATCAACTAAGCGAGGTAACGAGTGGAATGTTGCCTGCCGGGTTCAAGTTACCACAGTTTTAATTCACGGGTTGAACCACGCCCCGATAAGGCAGTTATGTTTCGGTCGAATACTCCCATCAACACAAGACTGCAATCCAAAACGGTAGTTAACCTTGTTCTCATGAGATAGCAGGGAGGCTATGGCTCTTTACGAATTTGTTGAAGACGGTATTCAGCCCATTCAGAAATCTTCTTTTGCCGAAAGAGGAATTCATGAAAGTGATATCCAGAGATTGCTGCGAGATCAGATAGAAGTTATTTCTGATCGTACAATGGTGGTTGCCGAGGAATTCGGATACTGGGAGGCAAGCCGTAGGCGTATTGATCTGCTTTGCATCGACAAAGAGGCTAACCTGGTCGTGGTGGAGTTGAAGCGTACCGAAGATGGGGGGTATATGGATCTCCAGGCCATTCGATATAGCGCGATGATTTCAACCATGACGTTCGACCAGGTTGTTGAAGCTCACAAGTCCTTTCTATCTGACAAAAACCGGGATGAAGATGCTCGACAGAAACTTCTTGAGTTTCTTGGCTGGAATGACCCAGACGAGGAATCTTTTGCCCAGGATGTTCGTATTGTTCTGGCCTCCGCAGACTTTTCGACAGAACTTACCAGTACTGTTTTATGGCTTAACGATAAGGGAATGGATATTCGTTGCGTCAAGATGGAGCCATATTTCGATGGGCAACGGATCCTGTTGGATATTCAGCAGGTGATTCCTCTACCCGAGGCCGAGCAGTTTCAAGTCCGGGTCAGGCAGAAAAAGCAAAAGGAGTATCAATCCAGAACGTCTTCGCGTGACATTTCAAAATTCACGCTCAGGGTCAAAGAGCGTGATTACCCAGCCATGAACAAAAGGAAGCTCATGCTTCAACTGGTTAGGGAAATTATTGAAGATGGAGTCAAGCCGAAAGATCTCATGGACGATGAAGAACTCATGAAGAAGGTTTATGGAAAGAATCTTTTTATTCGCTTTGCTGGCAAGCTTGATGAAGAACAGTTTGCAGCAGAGCTTATGGAATCTGATACCGGGGGAAAAATCCCCAAGACAGGGCGTTTTTTCTGCAAGCAGGACGAACTATTCTGGGTTGACGGCATGACATATGCCCTGACCAGTCAATGGGGATTGGAGACTGAGAAGGTAGTAGACGAACTGGCCTTAAAATATCCCCGGCTTGAAATTTCTCTTGAGAAAGAATGAACTGCATTGGGGTTTCATTTTCCCGCATTCCGATGCTGTCTCTGTCCACTTACTTGCTGGAGTCTTGCGTGATGTGGCCGAAAGCCGTACTGAACGTGCCGTTCGGTCAAGCCAGAATATGGCTCTCGGATATAATGTTCTGCCGCTAGCGGATGATCAGGAACTGAAAAATGGATGAATCAATCGAGCCAAAAAATCAATCTGGCAAGGTAGTAAGTGCAATTTTTCCTCCTGAGTTCAATCTTTCATCACCTGAGTTGTCTCGACATGCCTGATCCAAGATCCGTTGAAGATCTTAAAAATGCCCTGAAACGATTGCCCGGCGTGGGGCCGAAATCAGCCCAGCGCATGGCATTCCATCTTCTGGAAAGAGACCGCAAGGGTGCAAGGCAGATTGAACAGGCTATCGGTCAGGCACTCACGCGAGTCAATCATTGCGTACAATGCAATACTTTCTGCGAAACGGACCTTTGTGAGATTTGTGCTTCGGCAAGTCGCAATTCTCAACTCCTGTGTGTAGTAGAGACCCCCGCCGATCTGGAAGCAATTGAGCAGGCCGGAGTGTATAGAGGGAAATATTTCGTATTGATGGGCCATCTTTCCCCGCTGGATGACATTGGTCCTGATCAATTGGCTATCAAGCAGTTGATGACACTGGTATCGAAAAACATGATTGAGGAAATCATTCTTGCAACCAACCTGACTCTGGAAGGTCAGGCGACGAGCGACTACTTGTGTGAACTGCTTGCAGAGAGTCGCCTTCGAGTCACGCGTCTAGCAAGAGGTATGCCCATGGGCAGTGAACTCGAGTACATGGATCCCGGAACTCTTGATCAGGCATTCTCAAACCGAAGCACCCCGTAAACGATTTTGTATTTGCGGAACATGATTTCGCTGAATTCTGCGTTTATTCTCATATCGCTTCGGGTAGTTGCATATTCTCGGGTTTTGATTGTCACCGGCCTGCTCTTGTCGAAAAATGCCACCTTTCGGATCACTGATTCCATATGGACAGGTTCTACCAGGTAAGGTGATGTCAATGCCCACTCGATTTGCAGCATGTGTTGAATACAACGGTAAAAACTACAATGGATGGCAAAAGCAGAGTCATGCCCCATCGATACAAAACGAACTTGAAAGCGCCATCAGCCAGGTTGCCAATGAAACGGTAAGGGTTAGTGCATCCGGACGGACTGATGCAGGGGTACATGCAACCGGTCAGATCATCCATTTTGATATCAATGCCAGGCGGACTGAGCTAGAACTGGCAAGAGGAGGAAATCGATATCTGCCTGATGACATTTGCATTCTCTGGGTCACTCCCGTCGATGCATGGTTTCACGCCCGATTCAGTGCTCTGGAAAGACGCTATCGCTATGTGATCCTGAATCGGCCCATACGTTCGGCATATCTGCACGGGTCTGTAGCTTGGCATCGCCCCTTTCTGGATGTGGCGCGCATGCAGTCTGCAGCGACGCACTTGCTGGGTGAGCATGATTTCAGCGCCTTTCGTGCTGCCGGTTGTCAGAGCAATACTTCGGTGAGGGCAATCCATGATATCCAGGTCGCTCGACAGGGTGACTGGGTGTGGATGGATATTTCCGCGAATGGGTTTTTACAGCATATGGTACGCAATATCATGGGAGTATTAATGCGGATTGGTGAGGGGGTTAAGCCTCCGGAATGGTCAAGACATGTACTTGAAACCCGGGACCGCAAACAGGGAGGCATTACATCACCGGCCGAGGGGCTGTATTTTGTATCAGTGGTATATGATGCGAAGTTCAAGTTGCCTGAAATCCTGCCTGCCTGCCGATTCTGGTAAACTAAACGGCCAAATTCAGAATCCCCAAATGCGTACCCGTATCAAGATCTGCGGCATCAAGACAGTCGAAATAGCTTCTCAGGCAGCCTATGCTGGTGCGGATGCTTTTGGCCTGGTATTTCACGACCCGAGTATCCGAAATATTTCAATTGCCAAGGCTGCTGAAATCGTCCGCTGGAAACCGGTATTCATCGATAGCGTTGCCGTCATGGTTAATCCGACACGGGATTTTGTATGGACGGTTCTGGATGAGGTTGGACCAGACTACCTTCAGTTCCACGGGGAAGAGTCAGCAGAATTCTGCCGAAGTTTCGGAACTCGTTATATTCGCTCGGTTCGAGTCAAGGACCCCATAACCTTGAGTTCCGTCCAAGAGGAATACCATGATGCCAGTGCCCTTTTGGTGGACGCATATCAGAGCGATCACTACGGAGGTACTGGTGACATCTTCAATTGGGACATGGTCACATTCGATTCCACCATACCGGTCATCCTGGCGGGCGGGCTTAATGACCAAAACATCGATATTGCTATCTCGAAAGTGTCTCCCTATGGTGTTGATGTCAGTAGCGGAGTGGAGACAGAAGGGCACAAGGATGCAGACAGGATCCAGCAGTTTTGCAAGACGGTTTGGGATGCCGGTCAGAATCAAGGTAGTGAGTAATCGGTAGTGAACTGGTTCGACAAGATAATTCCGCCAAAAATCAATCCGGCTCTTAGGCTACGCAAGCGTAAGGGGGTGCCGGAAGGGTTGTGGACAAACTGCACCGAGTGTCAGACGATGCTTTATGTTTCAGATCTGATCAAGAGCCTTCAAGTGTGTCCAAAATGCGGCAATCACATGCAAATCGGAGCCCAGGTGCGTATCGAGCACTTTCTGGATTCCGACTCCATAGAGTGGCTGGGTGAACATCTGATGCCCGTCGATGTTCTTAAATTCAAGGACCAGAAGCGTTACAAGGATCGTCTGGCTGAAGCTCAAAAGGGCACAGATGACACGGAGGCACTCAAGGTTGCAACTGGCAAATTAAACGGTACACCGATCACGGTATCGGCCTTTGAATTTGATTTCATGGGTGGTTCAATGGGATCGGTAGTCGGTCAACGGTTTGTTCTGGCAGCGGAAGCCAGTATTGAAAGGGCACAGCCCTTGGTATGTTTCGCTGCCAGTGGAGGCGCCCGTATGCAAGAGGGATTGTATTCGCTAATGCAGATGTCCAAAACATCTGCATTGATCGAGCGGCTGGCCAAACAGCAAATTCCCTATATTTCAGTATTGACCAACCCGACCATGGGCGGTGTATCGGCAAGTCTTGCCATGCTGGGAGACTTGATTATTGCCGAACCCAATGCCTTGATCGGGTTTGCTGGACCGAGAGTCATTGAACAGACGGTACGTGCGAGTTTGCCGGAAGGGTTTCAGCGCTCCGAGTTCCTGCTTCAGCATGGCGCGATCGACATGATTGTTGATCGTAGGGACATGAGAAGGGAAATTACCGATCTGTTGATCAAGCTGGGGTTTGGTAAACGTGATTTTTAGGAAACGTCAAGGATTTTCAATCAAGAATCCTGCTGGATTGGCTTGACCTCCTTTTTCTGCTTTCGTTGATCATCAGCCATTTCGGTCATGAAGTCTGACACTGGTTCTCGAATTCCATTTCAGGATTTCGACCTGAATCAATGGGTCGGATATATCCAGACCCGTCATTTCCGATCAATTGACATGACGCTCCAGAGGGTGACCGAGGTCTGGTCAAGGCTGGGCAGGCCAAAAGCCGCCTTGACGATCACTGTTGCCGGAACGAATGGCAAGGGTTCCACGGTTTGCTTGCTGGAGTCGGCTCTCTGTTCAGATCGTTGTTCAGTGGGTACCTATACCTCGCCACATCTAATACGCTTTAACGAGAGAATCAGAATCAATGGTAGGGAAGCCACCTCTGATGAGATATGTCAGTCCTTTTGCGAGATAGAGGAAGTTGTTGGAGATATCCCGCTGACATATTTCGAGTACGCCACTCTATCAGCATTATGGTTGTTTTCGAAGCATGACCTGGATGTCCAGATTCTTGAAGTGGGAATGGGGGGAAGACTAGATGCCGTCAATATGATGGATGGCGATCTTGCCGTGGTTACATCGATCGGGCTGGATCATCAGGCCTGGCTCGGTAATGATCGGGAGACTATTGCGCTGGAGAAGGCCGAAGTTATGCGTGAGGGAAGTACAGCGATTTGTTCCGATCGAAACATACCGAAGTCACTGGTTGCATTTGCAAAAGAAAAGTCTGTTGAGTTGTTGGTAATCGGCCAGGACTTTGATATTCGATTTGAGGGTGGTGCCGTGTACTGGGACAGAAAAAGTTCCCGATGCAAGTCGGCATGGAATATCGCTGGCCCCATTTCCCTTCCTCTGACTGGTGCCCATCAGTATGATAATCTGGCAGGAGTCATAGCAGTTTTGGCAATACTCGCTGAGCGACTGGATCTGCATATCGAGGAAGTACTGTCGGGAATCAGTCGCTCCATATTGCCGGGGCGATGTCAGATTCTAGACACATCACCGCTGATTATCCTAGATGTGGCTCATAATCTGGACTCGGTAACGGTTTTGGCTGAATTCCTGCTTCAGCATCCAGTTGAGGGACATACTATTGCAATATTTGGCGCGTTAACTGACAAGAACCTCGATGAAGTTGTCCGTCCCATAGTGTCCCAGGTGGATCGCTGGCATCTTGCCGGGATTTCTGGAGAGCGAGGACAATCCTCAACCGAGCTCAAGCGCAAGTTCGGTGGTATCTGCGATTGCAGTCATATTGCCTGTCATGATGATCCAAGTACAGCCTATAGGCATGTAATGGATATTGTAGAACCTCAGGACCGAATTGTGATTTTTGGCTCGTTTCGTGTCGCTGGTGATATTCTTGGGTTGCATGAGGTCCGGTCCGACAGCATCGCGGAAATTCATCGTTGACGTGTCATATATTGGACAGTCTCAATTATTCCAGATGCTGAGTCCGAGTAATCCACGGCGATCAAACGGTTTATAATTGGCATGTTTCCACGCCCCGACAAGTCGGTAGCAGGATTTTCCTGGTTCGAGATGCGGGTTCCTGATTGCCAAGATGCCTGTGTCTCCAGTTATATTGAATAAAAGAAGTTCATCTGACTAGTTTTTGTGAGTACACCGAAAGAGTATCAACTCAAGCATCGCCTGACTGGGGCAGTAATCATTGTTCTGGCTGGTGTGGTACTGATTCCAATGGTTTTACAGGATCCTGTGATTCCTCCTGAATCACAAACCCAGGTTAAATCCATTGATTTATCTGAAGAGGATACGTTGACGTATCTGACGAATGTGGTAAAGGGAAATGCAGGAGAGGTCGAGACCAGGCCTGTAGAGCAATCACCGGAAGTGACTGTTCCTGTTGAATCTCAGCCAGCAGTTGAAGCAACTGAAGACTCGAGCATCCCTGATGCAGACCGGAAATCCGCCTTGATAATGACGCAAAAGTCCGAGAAGTTGGAAGATGGTTCAGGCTCCTCTACCGCGGTTCAGGCAGACTCACCCGACCCGGACGAGTCCGGGGGAAATGATAAAGAGGATGGTGCTGAATTCGATGAACTTTCGACAACGGGTTGGGTCGTTCGAGTCGGGACTTTTGCCGAACAGAGATACGAACAACAGACCATTGAGAATCTTGTTAAGCATAACCTCGCTCCCAAAAGAACGCAGGTTATGACCGGTGCCGGTCAGGCAGTCAGAGTTTGGATAGGTCCCTATTTGACTGAAGAGGAGGCCAAGAGGGTGGCTCTTGCCTTGAAGGACATAACCGGTCAGGAAGGCTATGTGCCAAGACAATAAGAACTTGCCAATGACAGGGGTTTTGGTCTGTTGAGTGATCTTTGCAGCATGGCAGTTCCATCTTGTAGTCCTATGGCGATGAGCCAAGTCGCTGGCAGTCTACGTGTACAGTCATGAGCATTGTTGATATTGCCATCATTGTCGTGATTGCCGTCTCGTCGTTGATCGGGCTTTATCGAGGGTTTATTCGCGAATTTTTTTCATTGGTATCATGGTTGCTGGCTCTCTATGTTGCATGGACATTTGCCGGGTCTGCCGCCGTCTATCTTGAATCATACCTGGACCAGCCGGATTTCCGTGTGGTGGTTTCATTTGCAGGAATATTCGTACTTGGTCTGATGGTGTTATCAGTAATCAGCCATTTTCTGCAAAACCTGTTGGCTTTTGCTGCCTTGATCGGGGTAGACCGCTATCTGGGAATGCTGTTTGGTGTCGCTCGTGGGGTTATAATTGTTGCCTTGATGATCATGGCTGGTACATTCATGGATTTTGCATCCCAACCCTGGTGGAAAACATCACTGCTTGCTGATTACCTTTCACCCGTCATTGACCTGATTCGGGGACTGCTTCCCGAAAACCTCTCTCAACTTGTCTGAACCCGGTTTTCAATTATGTGTGGGCTTGTCGGAATCATTGGTCAGTCGGCGGTTAATCAAACGTTATATGATGGTCTTACCCTGATTCAGCATCGTGGGCAGGATGCAGCCGGTATGGCGACCAGTAACGGCAAACGCATTTTTCTGCGCAAGGACAATGGACTGGTCAAGGATGTATTCAGAACCCGACACATGGCCCAGCTCAAGGGAAAAATGGGGATTGGTCATGTTCGCTACCCGACGGCCGGCAGCGATTCAAGAGCGGAGGCCCAGCCTTTTTATGTCAATTCACCCTATGGTATTGCACTCGGCCACAACGGGAATTTGACGAACGCCAAATTCCTTGAAAGGGAACTGTTTCTGAATGACCGCAGGCAGCTGAATACGGCTTCCGATTCCGAAATACTGTTGAACGTATTTGCCAATGAGTTAATGTCAACGCTTGAGATGTCCAGGTTGCGTGCTGAGCCCAAGGATATATTCAAGGCAGTATCGGATGTGATGAGGCGTTGCCATGGTGCCTATGCGGCAGTTGCCATGATTATTGGTGTTGGGGTCGTGGCATTCAGGGATGCCTGTGGGATACGGCCTTTAGCCTATGGAACCAGGATGGGCCCAAAGGGGGAGTCTCACATGTTTGCCTCTGAAAGCGTGGCCATGGATGTTACAGGATACAGTCTGGTTCGTGACCTGTCTCCCGGTGAAGCAATCTTTGTCGGCATGGATGGTTCTGTGCATACTGCCATATGTGCGAATGAAACCCGTCGCACTCCCTGTATTTTTGAATATGTCTATCTCGCTCGACCAGACTCGATTCTGGATGGCATATCGGTTTATCAGACACGTATCAACATGGGCATTCGCCTGGGCAGGAACATCAAGGAAAACTGGGGCAATCATGACATAGATGTGGTGATACCGATTCCCGATACCAGCAGAACATCTGCACTTGAGATTGCCAAAGTGCTGGGTTTGCCATATCGGGAGGGCTTTGTGAAAAACCGTTATATTGGCCGGACATTCATCATGCCCGGACAGACCGAGCGCAAAAGATCTGTCAGGCAAAAGCTGAATGCAATCAGTTCCGAGTTCAAGGACCAGAATGTATTGTTGGTTGATGATTCCATTGTCCGGGGCACGACTTCTCGCCAGCTGATCGACTTGGCTAGAGAAGCCGGTGCCAAAAAAGTGTATCTGGCTTCAGCAGCCCCCCCGGTTCGTCATCCGAATGTCTATGGCATTGATATGCCATGTCGGCATGAACTAGTGGCAAATGGCCGAGACGTTGCGGAGATATGCAGGGAAGTTGGAGCAGATAAAATGATCTATCAGAACCTGGATGACCTGATAATGGCGGTCAGGGAATGCGGTACCAGCATTGATACATTCGATACCTCCTGCTTCAGTGGAACCTATGTTACGAATGACATTACCGAAGAGTACTTGGACCTGGTCAATTTCAATCGGAACGACGCAAGTAAACTGGCACAACGCAACGAACTGGACTTATCAGAACTCACAGAGGTAGAGGAAGCGGTACATTGATGAGGCTTGATTACTCCAGGATAAATTCATCATCTCGGAAAGTCAGGACACTGTTTTGGGTATACCAGTCGCCGAGAACATATCGTCTTGCCTTCATGCCATCCAGGTCGAATTCATGAATTGCCGGCTTGTGCGTATGACCATGGATGACGATTCTGACCTGATTCTTCCGCATAATGCCTTCAAGATGGAGTTGATTGATGTCCATGACACTCATGGGCTTTGCTTGCTTGGAATCTTCGCTTTTTTTCCTTAGTCCGAGCGCTGTATCGAGACGGTCTTGAATCGGTTTGTTGAGAAACGCCTTGCGCCATTTGGATGAGAGCAGGACGCTACGGCTTTGCTGGTGTTCGACATCATCCGTGCAGAGAGCATCACCATGCGTAAGATAAACCCGTTCTTTGCCAATTTCGACAATGCTCGGGTCCGGCAGGAGTTTACATCCTGTGCGGTTTGCGAAATCCTGGCCTACAAGAAAGTCTCGGTTACCGGGCAAAAAAAACAGCTCGACTCCTGAAGAAGATATTTCACGCAGTTGTTTTTCGATCTTGTCATGACCAAGAATTTCTGCACCATCATCTCCGATCCAGAAGTCGAAGATATCTCCAAGCAAGAAGATCTGACCAACTTCTTCTGGAAGGGCGGATGAAAAATTTTCGAACCGAGATAGAGAGTCAGGGTATTCCTGGCTCAAGTGCAGGTCCGAGATGAAGAGAATTTGTTTCATAAATGCCGAAAAGTTGCGAGTGTTCCTCCGGTTAGGTATGTTATCAGGAATCTATCGGGAATCGATTGGGAAGATGAGGCTAGTGGCCTCGGATAGACTTGAGGGTTTTGCGCAATGCCAATTTTATTCGGGTGTTCTTACGTATTCGGTGATGTCAAATATAATTCGGTTCAGTTTGGTAAAATCAGAGCCTCAATTCCTGAACTGGGAAGCAGTTGATTAATGACATTACGGCTTTTTGACAGCTATTCGAGAACATTGCGTAATTTCGAGCCTCTGGAGGGCAATCGGGTACGCATCTATGCATGTGGTCCAACGGTATATGATTATGCACATATCGGCAATCTCAGAACCTATCTGTTTGAAGATGTATTAAGGAGGACTCTCGAATTCTGTGGATACGAGGTTTATCACGTTGTCAACATTACCGATGTCGGTCATTTGACTTCGGATGCGGATACGGGAGAAGACAAAATCGAGAAGGGGTCGCGCAGAACCGGCAAGTCGGCCTGGGAGATTGCCGAGATTTATACTGAAGCATTCCAGTCTGATATCAGAGCGCTGAATATTCTTGAGCCTCATAAGTGGTGTCGTGCGACCGATCATATTGAAGAGCAGATTGATTACATCAAGGTCATAGAAGGTAAGGGATTCACTTATAGAACTTCGGATGGGGTCTACTTTGATACATCCAACCTTGAGGGTTACGGGTATCTCGCACGACTGGATAAAGAAGGGTTAAGTGCTGGCAAGAGGGTTGATATTGGAGAGAAAAGGAACTCCACCGACTTTGCGCTCTGGAAGTTTAGTTCACCCGATGAAAAACGTCAGATGGAGTGGCAGAGTCCATGGGGCATCGGATTTCCAGGCTGGCATATTGAATGTTCAGCGATGGCCACGAAATATCTGGGGCCGATGTTTGATATTCATTGTGGTGGCAAGGACCATATCTCTGTTCACCATACCAATGAAATTGCCCAGTCCGAGGTTTGTCATGGTACCAATATGGCGAATTTTTGGCTACATGGCTATTTTCTGGAAACTGACCAGGAAAAGATGGCAAAGTCGTCTGGCGAGTTTCTGCGTCTGAAAACCCTCATTGACAGGGGCATTGATCCACTCGCGTTTCGATATTTATGTTTGACAGCCAATTATCGTACTGATCTGAAATTCAGCTGGGAGAGTCTGGATTCGGCATCCAGGGCATTGGATCGACTGCGAAATCTGTATTTTTCATGGGGTGATGGCGATGATTTCGATCCGGCATTTATCGAGAAATTCACGATGAAAATTTGTAGTGACCTGAATACTGCAGAGGCACTTGCTCTGTTATGGGAGTTTTGCCGATCGGGCATTTCGGATGAAATCAAGAAGGCGACTCTCCGGTTTTGCGATGGAGTTCTTGGTTTGTCATTGGATGAATGGACATCCTCTTTTCAAATTGAGATGTCGGATGAGGTGAGACAACTGGTTGATAATCGTCAGAAGGCTCGGGAGCAGAAAGACTGGTCGACTGCAGACCGTATTCGGGATGAACTGCTGGAGTTGGGTTATGCGATTGATGATGCACCAGAGGGTCCAAAAGTCAGTCGAATTAACTCGCTTATTTCTAAAAATCAGGATTGAAATTTCGCCTTGTTTGAGTAAAATACAAACCTCTGATGCGGGGTGGAGCAGTCTGGCAGCTCGTCGGGCTCATAACCCGAAGGTCGCAGGTTCAAATCCTGCCCCCGCTACCATGCTCCTAGTCCTGTAATGTCCGATGAAATCCGGTAATGTCCGGTAATTCTATTAGAAATAGGTGGTTATAGGGAGTCAGTCGTCTTCCCGTGTCCGACGGGGTGTACAGAACAGAAAAATAGTAAATTGACCGCATACCTGGATTTAATCGGGAATTGGCGGCGTATCATGGTCCATGTCAGCGGTGAGATTCCGGAGACCATATCATTCTCGGAGACGAGGGGGTTTGCAGAAACGTGGGCTGATAGACCTTGATTAATCGTCAGGATCTGATATGTCCCGGAATTTCCTCTCAGAAACCTGGTCGGTTGGGTTGGTATCACCATGGTTTGGAAGGGTATGTCCTGCTCCGTCAGGCCACTTCAATATACTGGGCGCTGAAAACAATGGGAATGATCAAATCTGACTGAGTTGACTGTGGGGTGTTGTGAGGGTCCCGGCTGGCAATCAGCCCGGGACTATCGTGACCGCCGCCGGACTCCGGCCCCGGCCGAACGCCACGCCGATCAGGTGGATCGGTTTTTTTCGATACCTATATTTCTCGGCATAGCCCTTTTCCCGTATCTGGTCTATGGCCTGTCGGGCGGCGGCCCGGTTGTCTTTCCCGTCAGCCATCTTGAATTCGAACACGAACACCTGACCCCCGTGGAGCACCACCATGTCCGCCCGGCCCCTGCTTGAGGAATCCTCCGCCCGGATGTCTAGGCCGATGGTCCGGAAACAGGCGTACAGCATCCCGGCGTACCAGGCCTCGTAGCGGGCGGGGCCGTTGGTTCCCTGCCACTGGTACGGAATCCCGGCGAAGAACGATCTCAGGCAATCCGTGAATCCGTCAAAGTCATTGGCGACGAGCAGATTGCCGAGCTCCTTACCCCTGTCCGACACCTCCTTTCCCTGTCGGCCGAGAAAACCCGGAAGCCCTTGGTTCAGGCTCTGGCAAACTTCAAGGTTGGGATAGTCAAGAGTGTAAAAGGTCTGGACGTCATCCTATTCCCTTTCGGTAATGGTCAGGTAGCCGGCCTGGAACAATAGGGCCTCTAAATCGATATCGGCAACATCGAAGCTGGAAATCTGCTTGACGTCCGTGGTCCGGTTCTCCAGTTCCATCGGGCTGGCCTCCCGCTCCATCATCATCCGGAACAGGAAGGTGGGGGAACCAGTTTCGAACCAGTGGGCCTCGAAATTGCGGGTCTCTCCGGAAGGACTGGATGCCGATAGGTAGTTGGCGACGTTTCATAGCCCATGTCTAGTATTGTTATGAACTCCATGAAAAGACCAGAAGTTGCAATGCAGAAATTCTGAACGAAAGTTGTATGTGTTTTCTGAGGTGTATGGAAATTTCGGAGCATAATCCATTGCAGCCCGGTAAGGAAATACTTGTATTGAATTTGTTACAGGAATACAGCATGCTCTGGAATATTCATTTCCATTTTTGGTATCCAGATAATTATCGGATGCAATGATGAGATCCATATACTTGATCTCTTTATCTTTAGAAAAATCTTGTATTCCCTTGAGTAGTTTTTCCATTTCCTCCGGGGTCTCTTTGCCCATTCTCAGTACTCCATTAGATGCCAAGAATTCTTGCACCCGTCGAAGCAATACTGTCTTCGTTAATGTTGGATGGTTTACAACTAAACTCTTCTTATTAGTTGTCGAAAAAATATTTTCGATTTTTGAAATATCCTCTGCTAAGTTTGATAGTAAAGTAAGGGAATTGTATCCAAAAGTAACGAAAGTAGCATAAACGTGCTTGACGTGTTTGTTGCCTTCAAATAGATCAATTCCATTTTTAATTGGCTTGTAGTCAATTTTCCTTGGCGCAGATAGTCATGGGACTCGCACAGGAATCCGACAGAACCAACTGCGCCATCATAAATATGTTCACCGATCCTAGGTTTTATCACCTGAACCTCTTGTCCATAATTGTTTCATTTGTTAGCCAATCTGTACCAAGTTGCCCTTGCTTTCCCGTGCCGCTGTATACGGCCTTCATTAACCAACTCACGCAACCTGACTTTCAATGTGTTCTGGTTTGCACCAGTGATCTTCACCATCTGTGCAATCGTTAAATGCTCGTGATCTTCCAAGATCTTGAGCACCTGAACAGAAAGTAGTGGCAATGAGCTATCACTGGCGGTTTTTTCTTGTTCCATCTTAATAGCAAGATTGGCCTTTTGCTTTTTCAAACAACGCAGGAAAAAGCCTAACCAAGGCTCCCAATCAGGGTCATCATTCTTAAGCGTCTTTTGGGTGCGCCGAAGTGCTTTGTAGTAAAGATCTTTATTTTCTTCAACGATACCTTCCAGTGAAGCATAGGGCACATATTCATAGCCTGACCGTAATAGTAGCAACGTGGTTAAAATACGTGAGAGCCTGCCATTACCATCCTGAAATGGGTGGATAGCCAAAAATACCACATTGAAAACAGCAATAATAAGCAACGGATGCATAGCCGATTCATCAAAGGTTTTGGATGCCCATTGCACCAATTCCTCCATTTCTCTAGGCGTATTAAACGGTGTTGCCGTTTCAAATATGACATCAATTTCACGCCCATCAGCATCCTTTGCTACCACATGATTGGGGAGTATTTTATAAGAGCCACGATGCCGATCATCCTTGGTGCTATGACGAAGTAATGTTTGGTGTAACTGCCGGATATGGTTTTCGGTAAGATGCAGGTCTTCATAGGCTTGAAACACTAAATCCATCGCCTCAGCATATCCTGCGACTTCTTGCTCATCACGGGTGTTAAAAGAGGCCGCGCTGATGTTTGATAGCAGCGTTTCCACCTGTGCATCAGAGAGCTTTGCCCCCTCAATCCGCGTTGATGAGCCAACACTCTCGATCGTGGCCACCTTGCGCAATTGCTGTAAGCGTTCCGGTGAAAATGTTTTCAATGCCTGCCATTGGCCCTTGAACTCATCGATTTCAGCGATAAGCTGCAAAATGTCCTGCCCAACAGTGATCAGTGGCTCTTTCATTTATGCACCATTTGCAACGGGAAATACCCGATTTTTATACCTGATTATACCCGATAATACCCAATAGCCTAGCCTAATTTTTTGGCTGTCCACATTGCATCCAAGGACGCCTCCTTGGTCGTGATCCACCATCAAAACGGTGGAGGCATCCGATCTGCGCAGGGTTGGCTATGATTAAACTGTGACCAGTTTGCGCCCATCTAATCGGCGGATGGTTGGTGCATGGTTCAGTCCAGATGGAGAGGTACTTCCCCAAGCTCTGGTCAATACGAGACTTGGAAATATCATTCAGCTTTCTACAGTCATGGAACATGTTCTTGGTGGTCATTGTGTCCGTATCAATGCGTGATCAGACACAATGCACATGAAGTCTGCCTTCCTTCTCATGGAAGACAAGAACGCGAGGGTGGCCGTCCAGACCAGGCCTCTTCCCGATGGTCTCCAATGTGGACTCAGAGTCGGCAATTGGTACTTGTGCATCTTGTGGTGGGTTGAGAGACAGGGAGTACATGTATTGCTTGTACCTCGTGCTCTTTTTCCCTGCCATTAAGCAGGTGTAAGACCATCTGGTGGCCACCGCGCGCTGATTACCCTTGAAGATCATTTCTCTTGTCCTCTGATTGTTCGTGCTGTGGCTTCAATCCCATAGACTTTATAAGTGTATCTCTCATCCACTGGATTGCGGCTATGGCCTCATTCAAAACTTCTGTAATCCCCTTATTAACTGGCAGGGAGCCTGAGTGGCGCTTTTGCCAGCTGATTGATATTGCAGGCAATCCTTGATTGACCAAGTACGCTGAGCAGATTTGTCAGTTCCTTGTGGTCAGGGTTGGTCGTTTCGCCGCGGGTATGCTGTTTTGGCATGCTAGGCATATCGCCCTTGAAGATCAACCACCTTATATACGCAGCCAATGGACAGCCTGTGGTAGCCTGTTCAAGGGATTTGCGCTCATCATCGGTAAAGCGCAAAGTAGTAAGGAGACGGGTACTTTTGGTCTGATCCGTTTTTTGGCCATTTCAGTTGCCTACCCTGTTGTTCGAGGTTCCCGGAGAATTCGCACGCACGATGCTGTTTGCACACAAGGACCTCAAGGATTTGAGCAGGGCAGATCGTATTCGCTCATGCTACCTACATGCCTGCCTGTGCTATGTAACCCATCGTAAAATGACCAATGCTACATTTCGGGAACGATTCCGGATTGCGAGCCAGAATGCAAAGGCTTCGCGTTTGCAAAAGAGGCTATGGAGGACAATAAAATTGTTGTAGAGGATCTGGTTGTGGGTACGTGAGGCCGGACATGCCTGCCTTTCTGGGCGGGCCAAAGTGCTCAAAAATTGGCTGGATTTGTTTGATGGTTGTTTGATGGAATCCCGGATATGACTACTGATACCGCCGAAAAGGGTGTTGAGGATCCGATTGCCTCTGCCATGACAGGGCGCCCCTCCGAATTGGTTGATGGAGGAATGCATCTCCCCGGTACAGTGTCTCTGGGAGACTTCACATAACCTTGCCGATGGATGTTGGCGAGGCTAATGTGGATATACATGATTCATGCATAATGCCCGATTCATCACTGGCTCAGGATTTCAGTATTCATTGTTCGGGCCATAACTCCTATGCAAACCGATGATGGTTGGCTATCGGGTTCCCTATTTCCACTCAATTTTGATCTTCAAAAATGTTGTTGATACTTTGAATTGGCGTTATAATTCGTCGCCTAATGTGAGTTTGAACTTCTTTCATAGGAATCAATGGGCATCGGCCGTGGTTTCAGACAGTATTTTCGGGTTCTTGTCGTTTCCTGAATTTGTCTTGAAGCCAATACACCATCGGTGCATCAGGACCCCGCAAATGCGGGGTTTTTCGTGCATGGAAATGGGTTTTTCCATGGTTCGGCGCCCCGGAAAGTAGTTAGAGTGATTGGTGAACGTAAATTACAAAAGTGCCGGCTTTCAAAATATTGTCGAGAAAATTTCTCGCGATATTGATGATCTTGGATATGAATTGGTTCATACCGAGTTAACGCAACAGGGCAAACGCCCCTTATTGCGTATTTACATTGATGCGCCGGGTGGTATTCGGGTTGATGACTGCGAGACAGTCAGCAACCGGGTTGGCATGATTCTGGACGTCGAGGACCCCATACACTCGAAATATATACTGGAAGTATCATCCCCGGGGCTTGACAGGCCTCTTGTACGGCCCGAACACTTCCAGCGCTTTGTGGGCGACAGGGCAAAAATTGTCATGGCACGCAAGATGCTGGGTAGAAAGCATTTTCTCGGGGAGATTAGCAGGGCGGGAGACTCTAGTGTAACAATTGCCGTTGATGGTGATTATTTCGAGTTGCCCTATGAAGATATCAAGTCGGCTCGTGTTCAACCTGTATACGAATAATTTGATTGGGTAGGAAAATGTCAATTTCGAATAATGAAATCTTGCAGATGGCAGAAGTTGTCTCTCGCGAGAAAGAACTGGACAAGGAAATTATTTTTACCGCGATTGAAGCTGCATTGGCTACAGCCATCAAGAAGCTACACCCGGATGATATCGAAGTGCGAGTGGATATTCACCGAAACACCGGCAAGTATGACACTTACCGGGTTTGGGATGTTATTGAAGATTCTGAAGAGGATATCTACCCAGACCGGCAGATTTTATTGACTGATGCTCGCAAGGATTCTCCACAGCTGAATGTTGGCGACCAGATTGAAGAACCGATGCAGGAAGTCCATTTTGGCAGGATTGCCGCACAAGCTGCCAAGCAGGTCATTATGCAAAAAGTCCGTGAAGCCAAACGCAACCAGATTGCTGAACGTTACCAGGGAAAGGTCGGTGAACTCGTTTCGGGGTTGGTGAGAAGAGTCGATCACGGAAATGCAACCATCGATTTGGGCGATGCAGAAGCGATTTTGCCAAAAAGCGAAATGATCGTTCGAGAAGGTCTCCGTCCCGGAGACCGTATTCGTGCTTTGCTGAAGATCATTGATACAGAGGCCCGAGGACCGCAGTTAATCCTTACCAGGGTTTCACCGGAATTCCTGATCAAGTTGTTCAAGCTGGAAGTTCCGGAGGTGGGCGAAGGAATTATTGAAATACTCGGTGCCGCCAGGGACCCGGGGTCTCGCTCCAAAATTGCTGTTAGAAGTAATGACAGTACTATTGATCCTGTGGGTGCCTGTGTGGGTATTCGTGGGTCCCGTGTACAAAGCGTTTCCAATGAAATAGCTGGAGAGAAAGTCGATATAATCGTGCACTCTGATAACCTGGGCGAATTTGTGATTCAGGCGCTTGCTCCGGCAGAAATAGAATCTATCTATATCGATGATTCGAAAGAATCCATGGATGTGGTAGTGACAGAAGAAAATTTGTCCCGTGCAATTGGCAGGGGCGGGCAGAATGTACGCCTGGCTTCAGAGTTGACTGGATGGGAACTCAACCTCATGAGCGAATCTGAAGCACTGGAAAAACAGGATGAGGAGATGCAGGTGCTGGCGTCCCAGTTTATGGCTCAGCTGGACATCGATGAGAATGTCGCAGGAATTCTGGCACAGGAGAATTTCGCATCGCTGGAAGAAATTGCCTACGTTCCCAAGAGTGAATTGATGGATATTGAGGAATTTGACGAGGAACTGGTTGACGAACTGAGAAGTAGAGCCAGAGACAGCCTGCTACGAAATACTTTTGCAGATGAAGGAGAGGGAATTCCGAGCGAAGATCTGCTCAAGCTTGAAGGAATGAATACGGATATTGCGATTGCATTGGCGAAATCAGGTATTCGAACCAGTGAAGATCTGGCAGAGTGTGCGGTAGATGAGGTGCTGGAAATCGTGGAAATCCCGGAAGAAGATGCCGGCAAGTTGATTATGACGGCACGTGCACCCTGGTTTGCCGAATAGGTTACTGAAAAACAACGATCGAATGACAAATCGGACTATGTCAAAAGAAACGGTAGAGACATACGCCAGAAAGCTTGGTATTCCGACCGAGAAGCTACTGGACCAGTTGCGACAGGCAGGAGTGCAAGACAAGGTGGGATCAGCGGCTCTTGAAGAAGAGGAAAAAAACCTGCTCAGGGAGTTCAAAAGCCAGAGTGCCCCAATGGGAATTGTTCGTACTGGGCAATTCTCACGGCAGAAAACCGTTCGGGAAGAAATCAAGCAATCTTCACAGGTGGGACTGGGTCGGACCACGCGTTCGGTACGCGTTGAAAGAAAGGTAAAGCGGAAGTTCATAGACCGTAGGGTTCTGGAAGCCAAGCTAACCAAGCAGCAGGAGGAAGAAGGCAAAAAGCAGAATGAAGAATCTACGGGTACCCAAGAGGATACGGTTCAGCCGGTTCCACCGGTGGAACCTGTGGAAAAAACACCCGAAGCAACTGCAGAAGAGGTTGTAACTTCAAAAGACAAAACCAGGTTGCAGGAGGTGGAGAGCATCTCGAAAGATTCTGGTCAAGCCGAGACTAGTGCGGCTGGAGAGGAAGAAGGGGAAATCCCCGACTCTTCGGAGTCAATGGGCGAATCGTCAGAGGCTGAAACCATCGGTTCCGACATTACGTCGACTGATAGTTTGCCGAACCCCTTGCCGCCTGATCCTGTCCCAGACGAACTGGCCGGCAAAGTCAAGGGTAAGAGCAAACGCAAATCAGCACCGCATGAAAAGTCAAATAGTGCCAAGGCGGGTGATTTGGATGATGATGTCCGAGTTGCTTCGGGAAAGAAGAGCAAACATCCTCCCGACTCACCAAAAGCCGGACGAAAACGGGATGCCAAGAAATGGAGAATGGATAACTGGAATGCCGACGATGATGAATCGGGAGGTCGCGAGGAACTCCACGCCTTGCGACGTAGAGAGCGGAAGAAAAATCCTGCCGGTATCCGAAGGGTGGGCAGTGTCTCAACCAGCATGACTCACCAGCATGGTTTTGAGAAACCTACTGCACCGGTAATTCATGAAGTCATTATTCCGGAGGTTGTTACGGTTGGGGATTTGGCTCAAGCCATGTCGGTCAAAGCCGGAGAGGTCGTTAAACGACTGCTTCAGATGGGCATGATGGTAACGATCAACCAGATTCTGGACCAGGATACGGCTATTCTGCTGGTTGAAGAGATGGGGCATGTTGCCAAGCCTGCGGCGGATGAGGATGTGGAAACAGTATTGCGGAATGAGGTGAACAACATCGACATGGTTGCCAGACCGCCAATAGTTACGGTTATGGGACATGTTGACCATGGAAAAACATCTCTTCTGGACTATTTGAGAAAAACCAGGGTTGTTGCCGGAGAGGCAGGTGGGATAACCCAGCATATCGGCGCATATCGGATTGGGGTCAATGATCAGGAAATCTGCTTTTTGGATACCCCTGGTCACGAGGCGTTCACTGCAATGCGGGCTCGAGGTACAAAAGCAACTGACCTGGTGATTTTGGTGATCGCAGCAGATGACGGAGTCAAGCCACAAACCGTAGAAGCCATCAACCATGCGAAGTCGGCAGAAGTTCCGATCGTAGTGGCTATCAATAAGATTGACCGGGAAGAAGCTGATTCCGAGCGAGTTAAGCAGGAACTGTCAAACCATGAACTCATTCCAGAGGAGTGGGGGGGGGATACCCTGATGAACGAGGTTTCTGCTTTAACGGGGCAGGGTGTTGATGCCCTCTTGGAGTCGGTCATGGTCCAGGCAGAACTCTGTGACCTGAAGGCGAAGCCTACCGGCAAGGCATCTGGCCTGGTGATTGAAGCTCGATTGGATAAGGGCAAGGGGCCAGTTGCGACCCTGCTGGTTAAAGAAGGATTGCTTCAGAGAGGGGACTTTCTGCTTGCTGGAGAGCAGACCGGAAAAATCCGGGTTCTAAGCGATGATCAAGGTCAGGGAATCAATCAGGCTGGGCCATCTACACCGGTCGAGGTGCAGGGCCTGGAGCGGGTGCCGGTTGCCGGCGATGACTTTATGGTAATGGCTGATGAGCGAATAGCTCGGGAAATTGCATCTAGCCGTCAGGGAAAGTCCAGGGAACGCAAAATGGCCCAACAGCAGAAGACCAAGATGGAGAGCATCCTCAACAAGATGAAGGAAGGAAACATCAAGACTCTGAACATCCTGATCAAGGCTGATGTTCAAGGTTCTGTTGAGGCACTGAAAGATAGCCTGACCAAACTCTCGAGCGACGAGGTACAGGTCAAAGTCGTGCATGGACTGGTTGGCGGCATCAATGAATCCGATATCAATCTTGCAAAGGCCGTCGAAGCTGTTATCGTTGGTTTCAATGTTCGTGCTGATGCAACGGCCAGAAAACTCATTGATGCAGAAGCAATTACGGTGTTCTACCACAACATCATTTACGATGTGGTCGACACCATTAAGGCTAGCATGACTGGATTGATGGACGAGATTGCGGGTGAAGAACATGTAGGGCTGGTCGAAGTCAGAGATGTGTTCCGGTCTCCCAAGATTGGTGCAGTTGCAGGCTGCTATGTCACGAAGGGTACGGTCAAGAGAAACTTGCCGGTTCGAGTGTTACGGGACAATATCGTGATATTTGAAGGTGCGATTGACTCATTGCGACGTTTCAAGGACGATGTCAGTGAAGTCAAGAATGGTTACGAGTGCGGAATTGGAATTAAAGACTATAATGATGTCAAGGTTGGCGATCAGATCGAGATCTATCAAGTCGTGCATAGTGCGCCAACTCTCTGACCGATCCCTACAGGTAGCCATGTTCTTGTCCAATGCAGGAAATCGATCGTACCCGCCGTGTTGGAGAGTTGGTCAAGCGTGAGCTCTCTGACCTTATCTTCACTCAAGTAAATGATGAACGCATCCGAGGTGTGACCATCATTCAGGTTTCGGTCAGTCCGGACCTGAGAAATGCAACGGTTTATTTTTCCATGCTGGATAAACCGACTGACAAGAACAGTATAGAGAAAGTACTGAACAAATCCTCGGGCTATCTCAGGAAGCATTTGAGCAAACGCTTGATGATGCGTACTACTCCAGCATTGTCTTTCCAGTACGATGATAGTATTGAGCGTGGTCTGTCTCTGACCCAGTTGATCGAGTCCCTGAACGTATCTCATGATCAATAGGAGCGATATCGAACGCATACCAGTAAACGGACTATTGCTTCTCGACAAGCCAGAAGGCTTGAGTTCAAATCAGGCCCTGAGTCGCGCCAAACGCTTGTTGCAGGCTAAAAAAGGAGGACATACTGGTGCGCTGGATCCTGTTGCAACCGGTTTGCTACCACTATGTTTCGGGAACACCACGCGAACCGCTGGAATTTTCCTGGACTTCGATAAAACCTATGAAGTTACCATTCGTCTGGGAGAGGCCACTGATACAGGAGATACAGAGGGTGAAGTTGTTTCCCGCTCACCAGTGAACGTCAGCATTACCAGCATCGAACGGGCACTTGATCAGTTTCGCGGCAAGATTCAGCAAGTACCGCCAATGTATTCAGCCATAAAGAAAGACGGCATGCCTCTTTATAAGCTGGCCCGAAAAAATCAAACTGTTGAGCGCACCCCCCGCGAAGTGATTGTTCACGCCCTTGAAATCCGTGATTACAGTGAAAACAACCTGTCTTTGACAGTCAAATGTTCCAAGGGGTTTTATATCCGCAGTCTTGCCATGGACCTCGGCGAAATACTGCATTGCGGTGGCCATGTACGCGTATTGCGCAGGGTAGAGGTCGGCAAGTACAGTGTTCAGGATGCAATTACCCTGGAGGAACTGGAAGCCATACCCAGTCATGAAGAGAGGCGTAACCATCTGATACAGACTGATCATGCGCTGAATCATCTTGTGAAAACTGAAATTCCGAAAGAGGATGCCTTGTCTTTTTGTCAGGGGCAAACTGTTCCATTGACAGCTCCGGGATGGGAAGGTTTGGGTCTTGTCTACTCTGTTGATGGAACATTCCTTGGATTCGGAGAGTGCGATGGGGTTGGAAATATCTGTCCCAGAAAGGTTTTTGCACAAATCAACCCGATTGAATAATATTGGTGATCCAAATGGAACGGCTTGATGATGAATACTGGCGGGCTTCTGCATGCTGGTTCAGTTTTATGGCCAGTAGCCTCAACCGTTCATGAAAACCTTCACGGGAAATATTGCAAGGCTGGAAGTGACATTGTGGGTCGGTAAAGGCTACTCTTGAGTGCAATACCCGGTGATTGGAGCTATGACTAAAAGTAGTGCGTGGGGGAGACGGGGTTGAAAAAAGCGGCGTAACCGGATTAACTATTCAACTCTAAAAAACATTAACCATGAGGTACGCCACCATGAACAATGATACCATTATTGACCTTTCAGGAATCAAGGAAATCGACGATCCATTGACCGGGATTCTCCGCGATGGTGCCCGGCGGTTGCTGTGCACTGCGATAGAGGCGGAGCTGGCCGAGTTCCTGAAGCGGCAGGAAGATCGCCGGACCGGGCAGGGTCGCAAGGCGGTGGTACGAAGCGGGCATCATCCGGAGCGCTCCATCCAGACCGGGATCGGCCCGGTTTCGGTGCGGATTCCGAAGGTTCGCGCCAATGATGGGAAGCCGGTGACCTTTCGTTCAACGCTGGTTCCCCCGTATGTCCGCAAGAGCCGCACGGTGGAGAGCTGGATTCCCTGGCTGTACCTGAAGGGCATCAGCACCGGGGAGATGTCCGGGGTGCTTTCGGGGTTGCTGGGAAAGCGTGCAGAGGGGTTTTCGGCATCGGTCGTGAAGCGCCTGAAGCGGGTCTGGCTGGACGAGATG
>JAJEAV010000027.1 GCA_022822625.1 Gammaproteobacteria bacterium
GATTCCTGAAAGGTCAATAATGGTATCATTGTTCATGGTGGCGTACCTCATGGTTAATGTTTTTTAGAGTTGAATAGTTAATCCGGTTACGCCACTTTTTTCAACCCCGTCTCTCCCACGCACTACTTTTAGCCATAGCTCACTATCGGAGTAAATCAGGCTCTGGCACCGCACTCGTCGCTGCAAGTATCGGGCCTTACGGTGCCTATCTCGCTGATGGTTCCGAGTACCGCGGAAATTATGGGTTGAACAAACAATCCCTTCTGGATTTTCATCGGGAACGGATTGATCTGCTGGATGGAAGCGGGGCTGACATTCTGGCCCTTGAAACCATCCCGGATCATCACGAGGCCCGCGCTCTGGCATCCATCCTCAAAAATGTTTCGACACCTTGCTGGGTAAGCTTCTCATGTAGCGATGCCGATCACCTGCGAGACGGCACTTCAATTGAAGACTCTGCTACGTTGTTCAGGGAAAGCCAATCGGTATTCGCAATTGGCGTGAACTGCACGTCGCCTGAACATATCACTCCCTTGATCCATCAATTCCGCTCTTTGGCTCCCAGCAAAACAGTAATTGTCTACCCAAATTCCGGTGAGGATTATCAACTGGGAATTTGGTCGGGCGAGCACTCTCTCAATCAGTGGCAACAAGATTGCCGTGATTGGATCAATGCCGGGGCCCGGATTATTGGTGGTTGTTGCCGTATCGGGCCTGATAACATTAGACAGCTGGCCGGTATCATCGACTCATTAACCCGGACTGAAGCGCGTTGATTGGAGGGTCAAGGGAGCGAATTGTCAAACAACACTGCCAAAAGATTTATCTACACTACCGGAAGGCACCTCAAGACCAGCAACTATGGAGCCTTGAGCAACCGGACCACCCGGAAACAGATAATACAGATAACGCGTACCACCCTTGATGTGGAATTTTTCATTCAAGGCATCCACCAACTCACGACGATTGACGACCTCACGCTTCGAATAGTATTCCTGTAAAGCGGCTATCACTTCCCAGTGATCGTCGGTCAATTCAAACCCTAGGTCTTTCGCACTTGACAACGCTGCGTTGACCGACCATCCAACCGGCGCATTGGGGAACATTTCAATATCGGGATTTTGCAATTTCTTTCTCCTGCTTGTAAAAATTAACGCCATAAGCTCCGGGATTCATGGAATCAATACACTTGCCCCAGTGGTGACTCTGGACTCCAGATCGCGATGCGCAGTTGCCGTATCAGACAGTGCATAGGTTTGGCGCACCTCAATACCAACCGTCCCATCACTTACTACCTTGAACAGACGCTCTGCCCCTTCTGTAAGAAGTTCGCGGGTTGCAGTATGAGTAGCCAGAGTTGGACGCGTCACATACAGCGAGCCCCTAGGTGCAAGAATTGCGGGTGAAAATGGCTCTACCGCACCAGAAGCATTGCCATAGGTCACCAGTACGCCAAAAGGCTGAAGCGAATCCAGGGATGCTTCAAAAGTTGCCTGTCCGACAGAATCGTATGAGACTGCCACGCCCTTGCCATCAGTAAATTCCCGAACACGCTGCGAAATATTCTCTTGATCATAAAGGATTACATGATGTGCCCCATTTGCCCGTGCCAGTTCAGCCTTGGACTCGGAGCCAACGCAACCGATCACCTCGGCACCCAGATGACGGCTCCACTGACATAGCATTAGCCCTACCCCTCCTGCCGCAGCCATCACCAGAATCCGGTCTCCCGGCTTGACTACATACGAACGAAACAGCAGGTAATGTGCAGTCAAACCTTTCAACATCATGGCCGCAGCGGTTTTATCATCGATATCATCAGGAAGCTTGAGCAGTTTCTCTGCACTGACCAGCCGATCTTCGGCATAGGCACCGGGCACCATGCAGTAAGCCACCCGATCCCCCACGGCAATCCCGTGAACATCAGGCCCGACACTCTCTACAATCCCTGCCGCTTCCATACCGAGTATGGCTGGCAGAGATGGCAAGGGATAAAGTCCACTACGCATATAGATATCGATAAAGTTGAGTCCTACCGCACTCTGCCGGATTCTGGCTTGGCCGACACCAGGCTCCTCAACCTCAACGCTTTCCCAGCGTAGATTTTCAGCCCCTCCGGGCTCATAAATTCTTATGGCATTCGTCATTTTGAAACTTGCATCAATTTACAGGGGAATCCATCTTCTATCGTACTGGTCCGCTGGTCTTATTTCTGGTTTTTCTCTGGTACTATAACATTGATACGGAAATCATTATTGTGCATGGTGTGCCCTGATAACCTGTCCAGGAAAAGGGCAATCTTAATAGATTAGGTTTTCATTATGATAGTGGGTATACCCAAAGAAATAAAGAACCATGAATACCGGGTTGGAATGACTCCGACCAGTGTTCGCGAAATGACCAAACACGGACATCAGGTAGTTGTCGAGACCAATGCCGGAGAAGGCATTTCCTCCAATGATGACCAGTACCGAATATCAGGAGCTGAAATCGTCGATACCGCAGAAGAAGTATTTGAGCGTAGCGAAATGATCGTCAAGGTCAAGGAACCTCAGGCAGTCGAACGTGCTCGACTGAGAGAGGGACAAATTCTCTACACGTACCTGCACCTCGCCCCCGATCCTGATCAGACCCGGGATCTGGTCAATAGCGGCGCAACCTGTATCGCCTACGAAACCGTTACTTCACCCCTTGGCGGCCTGCCACTTCTCGCTCCAATGTCGAAAGTTGCCGGCAGGATGTCAATACAGGCCGGAGCATATTGTCTGGAGCACCCACATGGCGGGCTGGGCATGCTATTGGGGGGCGTGCCCGGCGTAGATCCGGCCAAGGTCGTTATCCTGGGGGCCGGGGTGGTTGGAACTCATGCCGCACATATAGCAGTAGGCATGGGGGCAGATGTATGGGTACTCGACATTAATTCAACTGCTCTGGAACGGCATTGGCATCAGTTTGGACGATCCACGAATACGATCTTTTCAACATCGGACTCTCTGGAAAAGCATGTCCTTGCAGCAGATCTGGTAATCGGCGGGGTCCTGATTCCCGGCGCTGAAGCACCCAAGCTTGTGACTGCTGAAATGGTCAGGGACATGAAGCATGGCGCGGTTATTGTTGACGTTGCCATCGATCAGGGCGGCTGTTGTGAAACATCCCGTGCCACCACACATGCAGATCCCACCTATGAAGTCGATGGCGTGGTACACTACTGTGTAGCCAACATGCCAGGCGGAGTTCCGAAAACTTCAACCTATGCGCTCAATAATGTCACCCTGCCGTTTGCACTCAAACTGGCCGACCAGGGAGCCAAGCAAGCCCTGCTGGATGATGACCATCTGCGTAACGGACTGAACGTCCATCAGGGGAAAATTACCTACAAGCCTGTCGCCGACGATCTTGGGTATGATTATATTGACCCAGTCAGGGCATTATCATCCTGAACTTATCAACCTTTCACTTTCATGTAGATGATTGAGCGATTCAATCGACATGACACAAGATACTCGAATTTAAGGAGAGAAGAAAAATGACCAGAATGACACCTTCGGAAGCGTTTGTCGAGACGATGGCCGCAAACGGGGTTACAGAAATTTTTGGAATCATGGGGTCCGCCTTCATGGATGCCATGGATATATTCGCACCGGCAGGGATTCGCCTGATTCCGGTTGTGCATGAACAGGGGGCTGCACACATGGCGGATGGTTACTCTCGCGTGAGTGGTCGACATGGCGTAGTAATCGGACAGAATGGGCCGGGCATCAGCAATTGTGTAACTGCTATCGCTGCCGCTTACTGGGCGCACTCTCCGGTGGTCATGATCACACCCGAAACTGGCACCATGGGACAGGGACTTGGGGGGTTTCAGGAAGCGAACCAGTTACCGATGTTTCAGGAATTTGTGAAATATCAGGGCCACGTCAACAATCCCAATCGGATGGCCGAGTACACCGCCCGCTGCTTTGACCGTGCGATGTCGGAAATAGGTCCCACCCAACTCAATATCCCTCGTGACTACTTTTACGGAGATGTTGATGTGGAGATTCCCAAGCCAATGCGGCTTGATCGTGGGCCGGGAGGTGAGGAGTCACTGAATCATGCAGCCGAAACCATCAGTAAAGCCAGGTTTCCGGTCATTCTTTCCGGTGGTGGCGTGGTCATGGGTGATTCAGTAGAAGACTGCAAGGCTCTGGCTGAACGCCTTAATGCACCGGTTGTCAACAGTTATCTGCATAATGATTCCTTCCCTGCCAGCCACCCATTGTGGTGTGGGCCTCTTGGCTACCACGGTTCAAAGGCAGCCATGAAGATCATCAACAAGGCAGATGTGGTAATCGCACTTGGTACCCGACTTGGGCCTTTCGGCACCTTGCCACAGTATGGTTTTGACTACTGGCCAAAAGACGCAAAAATTATCCAGATTGATGCCGATCACAAGATGCTCGGACTGGTCAAGAAAATCGATGTCGGCATCTGTGGTGATGCCGGAGCCTCCGCACGTGCCCTGATTGAACGATTGAACGGTCGTGAACTGACTTGCGACGAGAACCGAAGCGACCGTCTGAATACGATCAAGACCGAAAAATCGAGTTGGGAAAAAGAGCTTGACGAGTGGATTCATGAGAATGACGATTACAGTCTGGACATGATCAGGGAACAGGCTGAGGAAGAGGAATCCTGGCTACATCCCCGTCAGGTTTTGCGTGAACTGGAAAAAGCCATGCCGGAAGATGCCATGGTATCGACTGACATCGGCAACATCAATGCAATTGCCAACAGCTATTTGCGATTCGAGAAGCCACGCAGCTTTCTGGCTCCCATGAGCTGGGGGAACTGTGGTTATTCACTGCCAACCATGATCGGGGCAAAATGTGCCGCACCAGACCGTCCTGCAATTGCCTATTCGGGCGATGGAGCATGGGCAATGAGTTGTTCGGAAATCATGACATCGGTACGTCATGACATTCCGGTCACGGGGGTAGTCTTCCACAATCGGCAGTGGGGTGCAGAAAAGAAGAATCAGGTCGATTTCTATAATCGTCGTTTTGTGGCTGGTGAACTCGATAACCAGAGTTTTGCAGGAATCGGCAAAGCCATGGGCACTGAGGGCATTATCGTTGATCGCCTTGAAGACGTTGGACCGGCATTGACCCGGGCAGTCGACATGCAGATGAATGATGGCAAGTCCTCGGTTATTGAAATCATGTGTACGCGTGAATTGGGGGACCCATTCAGAAGGGATGCGCTCTCCAAGCCTGTTCGCCATCTGCCCAAATATAGGGACTATGTCTGATCAATAACGGTTTTGGGAATGTCTCCCCTGTTTGAGCGTATTTTCCAGGGTGCGCGTAACGCAAATCGCACCATTGTTCTACCCGAGGGGGATGATGAACGGGTTGTCGCTGCCGCAAATCAGGCAACGGCTCTGGGACTTGCCAAAATCGTGTTGTTGCGCTCGCAACATGCTCACACTGCATGTATTCCCGACCCCGCCCTAACTGTCGTTGATCCTGAAGCCGATTCACGCGCTGATGATTATGCAGAACTATTGTTTGAGCTCCGCAAGCACAAGGGGTTGACTCAAGAAAGGGCAGCTCAGGCTGTCAGGGATCCTTTGGTCGTTTGTGCCTTGATGGTTAGATCTGGCCTAGCGGATGGTTATGTCGCTGGTGCTGACAACCCGACTGCCAACGTGCTTCGGCCTGCGCTCCAGATCGTGGGCATGGCAGAAGATGCGAAGCAAGTCTCGAGTTTCTTTATCATGGAACACCATCTGCCACATCAGGCCGTTCAAGGTATTATGCTATATGCTGATTGCGCAATGGTGATTGAGCCGAATCCTGAGGAACTCGCTGATATCGCAATCGCTACGGCTCGACATGCCCGAGAGTTGTTTGAGATGGAACCCGTGGTTGCTCTATTGTCTTTTTCAACTGCGGGAAGTGCAGAGCACCCCCTTGTCGACAAGGTCAGGCAGGCAGGCAGTATTGTCGCTTCCAAAATGCCCGATTTGCCGCTTTTGCCGGAAGTTCAGCTAGATGCAGCGATTGTGCCCGATATACTGACCAGAAAAGCACCCGATATGGCTGCGACCGACTCCGCCAATGTCCTGATTTTTCCTGATCTGCAATCTGCCAATATCGGGTACAAGATTGCCGAAAGAATCGGGGGTGTAACTGCTACCGGTCCGATCCTTCAGGGATTGGCCAGGCCAGTGAACGACCTCTCCCGCGGATGCAGTACAGATGATATTCTGCGTCTGATTGCGATCACCGCACTGCAAAATGGCCCAACCGTTCATGCGGATTGAATTCAGAACACTGTTTCTCAAAAAACGATTCCCACTGACGATTAGTCGCGGAATCAGCCGAGGGGGAGAAAACCTGTTCGTTGGCATCACCAAGGACGATATTACCGGGTGGGGTGAATGTTCACCTGGCAAGAGCGAGGGAGCAACCACAGCACAATCAGCACAAGGATATCTTGAGTCATTTCTTGATGAACTGCAAGAGGACTTGTCCATCCATGAAGTCACTCAAAAGGCCCGGGAACATCGGATTCCCCCTTGTGCATTGACCGGGATCGATATCGCACTCTGGGACTGGCTGGGCAAGAAGGCCAGCTTGCCACTCCATCGTCTTTTGGGTGTGGGTCTTCCAACCGTCCCAACCTCGATTACGATTGGCATCAATCCACCGGATGTGGTTAAGGAACGAATACCGGAAATTCTTCAGGGCAACCGATTCAGGGCCCTGAAAATCAAGCTCGGTTCTCCGGAAGGTATCGAAGCGGATCAGGCGATGTTTTGTCAGGTGGTGGAGAGTGCCAAGCCCTATGGAGTCCAACTACGCGTTGATGCCAACGGGGGCTGGGATGTGGATGATGCCATACGCATGATGAAGTGGATTGTCAATCAGGCTCCTCTGACCGAGTATGTAGAGCAGCCTCTTCAGGAAGGTCAGGAGAGCGAGCTGCGAAAGTTATTCAAGGGTAGGCCCTTACCGATCTTTGTCGATGAGTCGTGCCGCCTGTCGAACGACATTCCCAGGTGGTCTGATGTTGTTGATGGCATCAATCTGAAACTCATGAAGTGTGGCGGCATTACGGAAGGACTCCGCATTATTGCTACTGCCAGAGCCTTTGGGCTCAAAACCATGATTGGTTGTATGGGCGAATCGTCGATGTCGATTTCTGCCGGTGCGGCCATTTCGGGACTGGTCGACTATATCGACCTGGATTCACACCTGAATCTGGACCCGGATCCTTGTTCCGGAGCAACTCTCATTGACGGTATAACTACACCGAACCAGAATCCTGGACACGGTGCGGACTGGGTCTGAATCTACAAATACAATTTCGGGCATGACTTGAACTCCGAAACTTGAATGCCTATTTCAAAGCGTGTCTCAAAAGAGATGCAATTGCAGATTCCAGTTAGACTGCCATGACTGCCCAAACATCCATGCTCCATGTTCGTGTTGACGATCATTTCGACAATCGATAAATAGTACAATGGTTAGCGTCAGGATCAATGACGACTGATGCATCTTCAGTTCACGCAAGAGACCTGTTCAATTCATCCTTTGTACCGCCCACGACGCTAATTTGACAGTCGCAAGTACTTAATCTGAATTATTGAAATAATGGAAAATCCTAAAGTAGTGGCTTTCGATGTATTTGGCACAGTTGTCGATTGGTACGGTTCAATCTGCAAGGAAGTTGCCGAAACCTTTAAGGAAGAGGCTGATGCCGACAAATTTGCCCTGGCCTGGCGTGCAGGATACGCTCCTGCCATGCAAAGAGTGATGTCCGGAGAATTGGGCTGGACACTGATTGACGATCTGCACCGAATGATTCTCGATGAATTACTGTCTCGCTTTCGGATTGATTTTCTGACCGAGAAACAGATTGATCATCTCAATAGGGTCTGGCATCGTCTTGAGCCATGGCCGGATTCAGTAGAAGGACTAACTAGCCTCAAGTCTCGTTTTATGGTTTGTACGCTGTCGAACGGCAATATTGCCTTGCTGGCCAATATGGCGAAACACGGCAAACTACCTTGGGACTGTATTCTGTCTGCCGAAATCTTTCACAAATACAAGCCAGACCCTTCCACCTATCTCGGTGTTGCCAGTACATTTCGAATCAAGCCTGAAGAAGTGATGCTCGCAGCATCGCATCATGACGACCTGAGTGCAGCCCGTCAATGCGGCCTCAAAACTGCATTTATCGAAAGGCCAATGGAATTCGGGCCAAATCAAGGTAATGACATCTCGCCACGCCCCGGCAATGATTTGCACTGTCAGGATATTTTGGATCTGGCCGGAAAGTTGGGCTGCTGAAGAGACCTCTGCATATCCAATGGACTTCGGGGAGATGATTTCCTAACTTGCGATAGCCGTATCAAGTTGTGACTCAATGTTCAAGATGAGTAGCAAGTCTTCCAGCCTGATAGAGGCTGTTTATGTCAATATTTCAGCTCAAGCTCAATTTTCAGGCAATCTGATTTTCAGATCTTTGCCGTAAATTAGCCCTGCCACCATGCATGCACTTTCAAGTAATTTGATTTTCTGGTTTGTGCTGTTGTTTATGTCAATCAAATATCCATCAGGCAAATGTCCGATATGACCATGAAATCTTGGATTGCCTGGATACAGTTGTTCCTTGGTTCGACCAATATATCGGCGTGATCGACCAACAAATTTC
>JAJEAV010000037.1 GCA_022822625.1 Gammaproteobacteria bacterium
CTGAAAAAGACCGGATATAGTGACCCGACAAGCAAGCAGCCCATGATAATGTTGAACCGTACAAGTCGAACCGGATTATTCAGAAAGCGCCTTAGTTGAACTCCAAGGAGAGTCCAGATAATCAAGGAGGGTACACAAACGAGTCCAAAAACCGTCACAACCAGTACAAGTCCAGGAATTGGCTCGATAGGAGGCATGTAGACCGTCATCGCTGTCAACCCCATGGTCCATGCTTTTGGGTTAACCCACTGAAAGCTGGCCGCTTGTAAGAAGGAAAGGGGTTTATGGCGACTGTTTCCAGGATTACTTCCCTCCGTGTTTTTCAGAGGACCAGCTGTAGCGATTTTCCACGACAGAAAAAGCAGATAGCAGGCCGAAATAATCTTGAGGGATTGGTATACCAATGGATATGTTTCAAAAACCTGAACAATTCCGAATCCGACTACACTCAACAAGAATATAAAACCGATTAAGATGCCCACCATGTGAGGAATTGTCCGGTAGAAACCGTAGTTGACGCCAGACGATAGGAGCATCAGGTTATTTGGGCCGGGCGTTGCGGAAGCTATCGTAGAGAATAGCAATATGGCAATGACATGTTCGACCATCATGTCAACGAAGAACTCATGATTGAAAGAAGAACCTCAGCGCTTGTTACCATGGTGCAAGGAAATATGGATCCGATCGCCTGCACAAATCAAGGCATCAAGAGATCGTAAAACCGGTGATTATGCAATACAAATTCAGTTCGACCGGGATTTTAGCGACTGCTTAAGATTTCGGATCTCCTCCATGATTTCATTTTGCCTAGCCAGCAGCTCCTCGCGCTCTTCGGTCGCATGTCCCTCATGCTCAGCCTGCATTGCCGACACGATAATACCAATGAATAGATTCAGCACGGTAAATGAAGTACACAAAATAAATACCACAAAGAAAATCCATGCATACGGAAAATCCACCATCACCGGCCTGACAATCCCCATGGACCAGCTTTCCAGAGTCATGATTTGAAATAATGAATAGGCAGACGCCCCGATTGAACCAAACCATTCAGGAAACAGTCCCCCATAAAGTTTGGTTGCCATGACTGAAAATACATAAAACACCAGCAACATCAACATCACGATTGACCCCATCCCAGGCAAGGCCGCTACCAGCCCACCAACCACCTTACGCAGTGAGGGAAATGCACCAACCAGCCTTAATACCCGAAGTACCCGCAGTGCTCTCAAAACAGATAAATTACCGGTTGCCGGTACAAGCGAAATCGAAACCACCACAAAATCAAATATCCTCCAGGGACTCTTGAAAAAAGCCAGTCGATAAACCCACAACTTGGCCAGCACCTCGATTGTAAAAATGGCCAGTATGATACGATCAATCATGATCAGTGCTGGCCCAATGGCATCCATGACCTGTTTCTCGGTCTCTAGTCCGAGCGTGACTGCATTGATGATAATCAACACAATGATGAACGATTCAAATTTCTTGCTTTCGACGAACTTTTTTAGTTTCATGACGTAAACGCCCCGATAAGGGAATGATGTAGAGTGGAAAATGAATGCGAGTTACTTCAAATTCCCAATTCCACCCTGAAATCACATAAGATCAGTAAATTGATTTGCTTAATAGACCCTCTAGGAACAAACAGGGCGGCCAAGTCAATTCAAGAATGACCATTGCTTATCTCGGACATGTGCTCCCGTAAAACCAGAATCTGTACAGCGACCCAATTATCCAGATTTCGCTTTGCAAGATCGAAATTATACGGGACTGGAGTGTTCAACAAGTCGATTCCATGGCAAATTCTATTGCTCTCATTGCTAACCGTGGTTATGACTCCAGCTCATTCGAAACAGGAAGTTGAGATTGTCGGCAATCGCTTTGAAGTTTCACATCCAGATGGTTATGTTCTGGAAGCCGTTAACCTTCAATTGAATGGTCCCCGGATGCTGTATTTTCACGGGGATGAAATTCTGGTCGGATCAAGGGATGATCGAATCTATCGCCTGTTTCCACCCTACGACCAGGTACAGACTCTTGCACATCTCCCCCTGTATCCACATAGTGTGCTGGTTCGGGATGATGAAATCATCATCGCTAGAACCCATGGCGTTTTCCGGGCCAAGTATTCCAGCAATCCAGACTGGCGACTCCTCGAACGGGACTTGGAATTACTGGTTCCATTAGAGCCATCTCGTAGCCACAGTAGCCGAACAATCGGATTAGGGCCGGATAACCGCCTATATGTCAGCATCGGGATGCCCGGCAATTGCGGCAACTATTATCTTGACGAGTCTTATCCTGAAAAGCTCCGAAGAGGTGGATTGTTCGTGATCGACGAGAATTCACGACCCGCCAGACTTGTACCCTACACTTCCGGTCTTCGAAACCCGGTTGGCTTCGACTGGCAACCCGATTCAAACACTCTCTACATCACCAATAACGGGCCTGATCATCTGGGGTATGAACAACCTCCCGAGTACTTTGCACGAGGAATTGAAGGTTCATTTCACGGCATGCCATGGTACCAGTTCGATGGGAAACAGCTTTTCGAGGATCCCTGTGCTGGCGAGTTTGAACGACCTCTTCCGATAGAATCCGTTTCCGTTCCAGCCGCTATTTTTGATGCAAGAAGTGCACCTCTCGGCATGGCTTTTGTTACCCATCAAGCCAATGCCTCGGAATTCCATGGCGACGCAATCATTGCCATACACGGATCGTGGGCCACTTCGACAGGCAGTTTTTATGGCGATGCCAAAACCCGCCGAGAACCAAAATTACTTCGGGTAGACTTTGACGGTGAAAAAATAGTCGAGGTTGTCGACCTATTGACTGGGTTCCAGCTCGCAGACGGCAAACGCTGGGCTCGTCCTGCTGGAGTCGCAATCGGGAGCGATGGTGACATTTATTTCACCAGCGATGATGGGTATGAAGGGCTTTATCGACTCAGGAAAATGAAGTAGCGTTACAAGTACCATTAAAAAATCAGGACAGATAACGCTTAGCAAATTGCACAGCCAGTACCAGACCGAATGTACTATAATCTGCAAAAGGTGCTGGCATGAACTGGCATGAATTTTCCTGCATTCCCTTCGTATCACTTCTACTGAATCCCTTCGGATGAGATTTTAATTTTGACTGAAAACTGGACAATTCAGAAAACCGCGAAGTTCCGACTTGGTGAGGTTGTAAAACATCGGCATTATGATTTCAGGGGCGTCATCTTTGACGTTGATCCTGAGTTCAATCATACTAAAGAATGGTATGAGTCGATTCCTGAACATATCAGGCCTCGTAAAGACCAGCCCTTTTATCACCTATTCGCTGTAAGCAGTGATCAGCAATACATCGCCTATGTCTCTGAACAGAACCTGATTCAGGATATAAGCGGAACACCAATCCAACACCCTGAAATAGAAAAGCATTTCATGGTCGGCGATCAGGGACAGTACTTTACCAGACCCGATATGGCACACTGATCCGAATGGCCTATCGGACAGAACGCATCAGGGAATAACTGCGATAACACAGCCCAACCGCAAGCAGGCAATACGCCAAGGCAAGATGGAACGGTAATCCGTCAGGACCAAAATGGATCATCGACCACCCTCCGGACATGGCGCCAACAAGTGCACCTACCCCCCAGAATGATGCAAATGCAGATGCACCATTGACCAATTCCGCACCCTCAAACCTGCTTCCAAGCATAACCAGGGAAACGGTATAGACTCCATAACCGAAAGTGCCAACAAGGACCAGTGCAGGCCACATAAAAACAGTGGTCATAGTGAATGGCAATAACACCAGCAGGACTGCCGTTAAAACTGCACACCCGGTCAGGATAAATCGATGAGGAAATTTATCAGCTAGCCAGCCAATCGGAAACTGGAACACCGTATTGCCAACAATCATGGCAGTCAACACCAGGGCCGAAGTAGAGATATCCAATCCGTAACGAATTCCATATACCGGCAACAAGGCAAGGGTTGCAGCGTCGAATAAGGAAAAGACCAGGACACATGCGACCAGCATCGGTGCTTTGCGGGAAAAACTGATAATGCCGGATATCGAGTGTTCTTGTTGCTTTTCGGCTTTTTCATTTTTTATCATGAGCAGTGGAAACACGCCAGCCAGGAGTACGGTTGCACCAACCGCAAACGGGAGCCATCCCTCAATGCCGATCCAGCTGATTAATGCCGGCCCGGCTCCAAAACTCAAGGAGAGAATACTCCCGTAAATTGCAACTACCTTTCCCCTGTGCTTGTCACCTGCATAGCGAACAACCCAGACCTCGCTTAATACGAACAAGGTCGATATCATCACGCCCTGCATGAATCGAAGTACGAACCACGCCTCCAGGGAGTCGAATACAGGGTACGCCAGCATGATTAACGCATTCAAGAACGCTGCAATGACCGCCATGTTCCTGCTGCCTAGCCGTCCTGATATAACCGGGATTAATGGTGAGAAAAACAGGATCCCGATAGGCATCATGGCTGCATTGATACCAATCACTGTTTCAGAAAAACCCCTCGATTCCAGAATCAGTGACAACAAGGGAAATGTCATACCGAAAGCCAGACCAAATACCGTGATTCCAGCACAGGATGGCACCAGATTCCTCAGATCAAGGCTTCTTGCAGTCGTTTCCATTCAGTACTGGTAATTACGCTAGCTTCGAAAGAAAGAAACGAAACCGAAATACTTTTTCTGTTCGGCCAACCAGATTCCAGAACAGACCAGCAATAAAGAGACCGCATGAAACCACTGAAAAGACTCGCCAAGCACCAAAACAGCCAGCAATGATGCGAATACCGGTACCAGATTGACAAATATACCCGCCCTTGCCGGGCCAATATCAGATACGCCCTGTATGAATAACACCTGTGCAATAAACGAGGGCAACAGGGTGATTAACCCAACAATTAACCAGCCTCTGGGTGTAGGCATTTGCAGATTACCCGACAGATACTCAACGAGGGTTAATGGCACTGATGTAATGAAAGCCACCACACAAATCACGGCAAACAGCGATAATTTCGGGATGCCTTCCAGCTTTTTCAGACCAAGTGCATATCCAGCATACATCAAGCAGGCAAGTACCATCAGGTAATCACCCTGATTGATTGATACTCCCTGGAATCTATGTATCTCTCCAGAAGTTGCAACTAGACAGACACCCGCAATTGTCATCGTAACCCCGATAATCTGTAGAATGGAAATACGGGTACCGTACAGGACCAAGCCGCCTAATAGCATATATATGGGAATAGAACCCTGAATAATTCCAATGTTCAGGGCTGTCGTGGTGTATGCAGAAATGTAGAACAACGCATTGAACACCGTCATACCGAATGCACCCATCAGAAATAGCATTGAAAGGTGCGGACGGAGAAGATCCCAGTTTCCCTGTAACTGACGGCGAGCAATCACGATCATCAGGATTACCACGCCAAGCCACCTCAGGGTGACAATCAGCATTGGTGAAACTTCACCAACAGCCATTCGGGCAAAAATGGCATTGCATCCCCAGCAAAATGCCGTAATGGTCAAGCAGGTGTACGCCCGAAGATAAGGATTGTCAGAAAATTGCTTGATGACGACCACCATGGGCAGAAAAATTTTGAGGAGTCAGAATATAGCAGAACACACAGGACAGGGATACGCTGATCACGAACTCACTACGGATTTGCCAGAAACAGGTCGGTAGACAGGAAAACAGACCCTGCGGGAAGATTCGACTGGAAAATTACCTGCCAGCCCTCAACAAACACGGCAGGGTCAGGCAGACAAGCCATGATTTGGAGATGCGCCGAATTGAAGCCTCAGGCGACCGATCGTCTTCCCAAATAAGCGGTCAAGTGCTCACAGACCTCACGGGCATCATCTTCTGCCCCATGAATATAGGTAGATTTGCGTCTGGTCAAAAAGGTCGCGCCAAGCACATAGAGGCCCGGCCAGGCCGCAATCCCGGCTTCATGGCGAATTCGACTCTTGCGATCCAGAACCGGGAGGTTTAACCACTTGTAGTCGGGTGCAAAACCGGTTGCCCAGACCACCGACCGGATATTCTCCTTTTGCAAGTCAAGAGTAAGCGGAGGACTCTCTTCAACCCTGGTTCCGGAGAATCTTTCCGGTTCATCGAATTCGGCATCCATCCCCCGTTCTCGAATCCATTCATCAATTGTCCTTAACAGACGATTCATTTTCAGGTCCGCCAGTTCACAATGATTCTTGAGCGAACCCGAGAACAGGACCTCATTATCCCGAATATCCATCAGCTGCCCCCTTATCTGAACGCCCATGTCAGACAGTGAGTTCAGGTCAAGACTCCTGCGTTCGGGGGTTCCCATCAACTGAGGCGATGGAATACTACGGGCTCTCACCAGATCATCAATCTCGTCATATCGCTCATCAAGAATCCCCACGGTCTCCATCAACCACAGAATATCCCTGCCTCGATACATTCGAGGTAGTCTGACGTGTTCGGCAACACTCAGGATAACCGACCTTCCTGACGCATGAATTTCATGTGCCAGTTGAACACCTGTGGCCGAAGCCCCAACCACCAGCACCTTCCCGGATGGAAGCTGTTCGGGATTTCGATATCCAAGCGGATGAAAACTCGGTATTGATTCTGGCAGCTTCCCTGCACATGGTGGAAGGCTCGGCAGATTGCAGGCCCCGCTCGCAACCACCAGAGAGGGAGTTGCATATTCATCATTGCTGGTGACTATGGAAAATCCCAGAGGGGTTGAGTCCACGGATATAACTTCCTGGTCACACAGTACAGGTGCTGCAATGAACTGCGCATATTCTTCAATGAATTTCGCGGTTTCAGCAACCGTGAGATACCCATCTGGATTATCACCAGAATAACCAAATCCGGGCAAACGCACCTGATGGTTGGGGGTGAGAAGGCACATTGAATCCCATCGCTCATTCTTCCATGAATGTGCGATCTCGCCGCGCTCGAGAATAACGTGCTCTATCCCGTATTGCTGCAGGAAATAACTTGCTGACAGCCCGGAATGGCCAGCACCGATAATGACACAGTCAATGGTTCTCAACGCACACGCCAATCCCGATCAATTAACTTCAACAGTGACCTGGGTGGGGTTTGTCACAATATCAAAAACAGCGGAACGTTTCTGCGATTGTGCCACCAGTGCACGAATATCTTCGGGCGAAGCATCGGCATCAATCTCAAAATGGACATTAATGCCATCGAAACCGTTTCGAATATCGCTGTCAATGCCCAGAATTCCGGCCAGGTCCATGCTGCCCTTGAGGGTAGACTTCACTGACTTCAACTGGATATCCCTACGCTGTGCCACTGTAGCCACGCCAGCAGTCAGACAGCTGGCCAAGCCAACCAGAACCAGCTCCACGGGAGTGGCCCCGTTGTCTTCAGCCGCCAGAACCTCTGGATGATCAGATTCAAAGGTGAATTCCTGTTTATGGGACTGTTTTTCGCCCAATCCGTAAAATGCCTGACAGGTTGAGCGGCTATGAGTGCCATTGATCCACTTGCAACTCGCCTCCCAGGTAAATTTTCCAGCTTCCGGCGCACCGGTCAACGCTTCCCTGGCATCAAGCAAGGCGCCTACATTAACACCATTATTGACATTGGTATCCGTCATTATCAGTATCCTCTATGCTATAACGAAAAAAGTCATGATACGGAAATTTTATCTTATTACAATGTGTTTTTGAGTATTCCACATGAATCAATCTTGCTGTATTGACAGATCAGTCACGATAACCGGAATCTTTTCTATCCATCAACCTGGTTACCGCTTCCCATGACAACTCGGAAAAGGAAGACGGCTTATCGGGGGGAGGCCTGCCATAATCGCTGATTAGCTGAATGGTATCTTTATCCGGTCTGACCGGCTCCTGTCCAGATGCCACAACATCAACCTGTACCTTGCAGGCATTCTCAAGCATGTACATGAAATAGAACGCTTCACCGACCGTTCTACCTACGGACAGCAAGCCATGATTCTCCAGTATCAAGGCCCACCTATCCGAAATGCTCTTGCCAAGTGCTTCGCACTCATCCTCCTGACTAGTTACAAGACCATATTTGTGAGTGCCCACCAACCCCAGCATTTCGTTCGCCTGTTGAGTGATTGGAAGCAATCCCGAGGGCATGCAGGAGACCGCCATGCCTGCGCGGGTATGGCTATGCAGAACCGCATTCACATCTGGTCTTGCATCAAGAACTGCAGAATGAATGAGATGCCCTGCATCATTGACCGGATAATCACCCGAGACAAGGTTGCCCTCAAAATCAACCTTGATCAGATTGCTTGCGGTTATCTCATCGAACAACAGACCGTATGGATTTATCAGATACTGATCCGGTTGATCGGGTACTCGTGCACTGATGTGTGTAAATATCAGGTCTGTCCAGCCATAATGGACAAAGGCCCGATAACAACATGCCAACTCTTGTCTGACACGCCATTCCCGATTATCCATTTCGGATGGTGCGCTTCTACTCAAGACCATAGCCATGATACCTCCAGCGCTGAAATCACGCCAACATGTTCAGGGTTGTCTAATGTACCGTAATTTGATGATGAAATCGAATGAACAGGGCTACTTGTTGGCGAACCCGGATCGATCTATTGAGGTCAGGCCGCGTTTCGTTCCCGGGTAACCCGAATAACTTCATCGGCAACCGTCTTCGGACAGGCAGAGTAATGTGAAAATTCCATTGAGAACTGACCGCGTCCCGAAGTCATGGTTCGAAGATCTCCAATATACCCAAACATTTCAGCCAGGGGTACATCACCCTGGATTCGAATCCCGGTCGAGGCGGACTCCTGAGATCTGATCATGCCCCGACGTCGGTTCAGATCACCAATCACGTCACCAACATGTGATTCCGGAGTAAATACATCCACTTTCATGATGGGTTCCAGCAATTGTGGACTGGTCTTCACCATTGACTGCCGATAGGCTGCCCTGGCCGCCAGTTCAAAGGCAACCGCTGATGAGTCCACGGCATGATAGGCTCCGTCCATCAACGTAACCTTGACGTCGATGCAAGGATACCCTGCCAGAACACCCTCAGTCATGCAGTCGCGGAACCCCTTGTCAATAGCAGGCCAGAATTCACGTGGAACATTGCCACCGGTCACCTTGGACTCAAAGAAATATCCGGAACCTGGTTCGCCGGGTTCGATGATGAAGTCGATGCGGCCAAATTGCCCCGCACCGCCGGTCTGTTTCTTGTGGGTATAGGTATCCTCGATCCTCTGGGTGATCGTCTCGCGGTAGGCCACCTGGGGCTCTCCCACCTCAACATCTACATTGTGGGTCCGTCGCAACAAGTCAACCTTGATGTCGAGATGTAGCTCACCCATACCCTGAAGAATGACTTCTCCACTTTCAGGATCGGTATTCACATAGAAGGACGGATCTTCGGCTACCATCTTGCCAAGAGCAATGCCGAGCTTCTCCGAAGCACCCTTGTCTTTTGGTGCAACCGACATCGAAATCACTGGATCCGGGAATATCATGGGTTCCAGGGTGGCCGGATTACTCTCGTCACTCAATGTATGACCCGTCTTGACATTCTTCATGCCAAGCACGGCAACAATATCTCCCGCCTGCGCTGAATCAAGCTCCTGGCGAGAGTCTGCATGCATCTCTACAATTCGACCAATCCGTTCCGTCTTGCCGCTTGCCGTATTCAGGACCGTAGAGCCCTTCCTCATGGTTCCGGAATAAATTCGCAGGAAGGTCAGTGCACCATAGCGGTCATCCATGATCTTGAATGCAAGAGCACGCAATGGCTTGCCTGGATCAACTATGGCAAACCCTCCGGTTTCATTGCCTTCCGGATCAACTTCGGGTTGTGGGTTAACTTCGGTTGGATCAGGAAGATAATCCACCACGGCATTCAATATTGGCTGGATACCCTTGTTCTTGAATGCCGAACCACAGTAAGTCGGAAAGAAGTCCAGTGCTATGGTGCCCTTTCGAACACAATCCTTGATCGTTTCAATGTCCGGTTCTTCACCTTCCAGGTATCGCTCCATTGCATCATCATCATGCTCCAGCGCATTCTCAATCAACTCTTCCCGGTATTTTTCCACCAGGTCTGTCATGTCATCGGGAACTGCTCCGGTTTTGTAGTTCTGGGGATCATTGGAACCATCCCATACCCAGGCTTCGCGCGTCAGGACATCAACTATCCCCTTGAAATCATCTTCAACGCCAATCGGCAAGGTCATAACCAGAGGCTTTGCCCCCAGAACATCCCTAACCTGTTCGACAACCCGGTAAAAATCAGAACCAACCCGGTCCAGCTTGTTCACGAAAATTATTCTCGCCACCCTGGAATCATTGGCATAACGCCAATTGGTTTCCGACTGTGGCTCAACACCACCTGACCCGCAAAACACGCCAATTCCGCCATCCAGAACCTTCAACGAGCGGTAGACCTCGATTGTGAAATCGACGTGCCCGGGAGTATCAATGATATTGAGACGATAATCTCCCCAGAATGTGCTGGTTGCTGCAGACTGAATAGTAATTCCACGCTCACGTTCCTGATCCATGAAATCAGTTGTGGCTTCACCATCGTGCACCTCACCGATTTTGTGGATTTTTCCAGTCAGATTGAGGATACGTTCGGTTGTTGTCGTTTTACCCGCATCAACGTGAGCAAATATCCCTATATTTCGGTATTTAGTGAGGTCTGTCATGGAAGTGAATTGCTGTTTCGGTCGGTTTCAAGAGTATTTTACCGAACAGGAATCCGGCAAATCCCAAAAGCGCCGAATTATACAAAAATCAAGCGGATAGTGATAGTTATTTTTGAGGAGTTTCGATCAATTCCACATTGCTCTGGGGAAACGGTTCCCGGCAGAAACATGTTCTCTCGCTTTTTGCAGGTTCGGCCCGGAACCCTAGAAATGATATTCGAGAGTCAGGGCAATATAGTCGTCGTGACGAATAAGACCTACATCAGGATCGTTTTCGGCATTCCGAAATACCGTGGCATTTGCCTTGAATGACCAGTTGTCACTCAAACGGCGTTCAACCCGTGCATCGATAACCTGTGAGTCACTATCGAGATCGTAGGTAATGCCAATCACCGCTTCTGTACCCTGTATGTCATTGAATGAAACCCGGGTTGCCACAAAAAGATCGTTCTGGAAGGAATTGGTTGACCTCTGTTTCCGGTCATCGGAAATCCACTCGACAATCAGGCCTACATCCTTGTCCGAGTCGAAAACACCATAAAA
>JAJEAV010000063.1 GCA_022822625.1 Gammaproteobacteria bacterium
CAGGTCAAATGCCCGCTCGATCCTGTACAGCTGGTTTAGTACATGGTTTTCCACATCTTCGGGCGTATCAACATCTCCACCGAAACTCAGACGGACCACGGGGTGCCTGACCGACCAGTCCCAGTGCGGGTGGATGTCCAGCCCCCGGAACAGGGACTCGTTTCCCTCGAACAGTTCCTTCAGCGTACTGACCAGCAGGCTCTTGCCGAAACGGCGGGGACGGGAGAGAAAGTAGAAATCTCCCTCTTCGATCATCTGGCGAATCAGGAGCGTCTTGTCGACATAGTAACAGCCTCTGCTCCGAAGCCGACTAAACGTTTGAATACCAGTCGGCAGTGGATGGCGCTCTGTTCGGGTTTCTGCATTCATGGTTCGTCTATAGTAACATAATGACACGGCCGGGCATCAAGCCTTGGAAATGATTCAGCAATTCCAACTATGGAAAACATTTTCGATCAGATCAGGATAATATATTGTTTTATCGAAATGTTTTCCTGACCGGTTTCAGCGCAGAACAATTTTTGACATTGTCCTGTCAGGAAGACAATGACAGGACAATCAGGAACATCCGTTCCGAATGACCGGGTTTGTTTCTTTTTCTTGCCCAGCAAGGCATCTCGAACAGTTTCCCAGTCTCAATGAAAAAATAAGAATATCATTACAAAACAATATCCTATAAGATTCAATCAAAAAATAATCTCCATAATTAGAATTGCTGATGTGCCAGGATACAGCCCCATGGTTCAAAAACCTCGAATTGGGTTATTTCAGACAAATTCGCCGAGTCCCGGCGCGGCTGCATAATCGGCAAAAAAACACTTGTTTTCTCCATTGGGCGTTTTTCAGGCACCAATCAGGCGTCTGTTTTTTTGCGCTCTATTATGGTGCGTCATGTCTTGACCTAGGCACATCGTACATGGAGCGGGACAGGCGTGAGAGTAATACGGTTGTCCGGTCGTCTGGATTCTCCGAAACTTCTCCCCTGGCGCCAGGATGAAACTATTGCAGTCAGGAAATACCTCTTTTGCGCCATGACGGGCCTAGGAAAAGTGACAGGGATCCCTCCCGGTTTTCGGGAGCCTCGGGATCTCGCACATGCATCGAAAACCCCCCATCTCAAGTCCGGTCTTCCGGAAAAATTCCTGTTTCGACGAAAATAATTCATGCAAGTCGTGACATTCCTTCATCTGGGAGAATAACTTACAAGGAGAAATTGACCTAAAAGTATGGCAAAATACTGATAATATTACATATAATGTTATTCATGAAGTATTCATATATGAATAGAATTCATCATAATATGAAAATATATCGTTTGTATTGACCCATTCATGCCCCTATATTTTCGATCAGAAAGCGATTACGCAAGTAGCGTAGCGAACACGACCGAAAAATTGCAAATGGTGAATGATATGAATATTTTTGATGATGTAAAAATCCGTTTTGGAGTGGCTGTTATCGGTGCGGCAACCGTCCTTGCAGCAATACTTGGATTGATGACATTCATATGAATTCCAGTCCTTCAGATAACCAATATTTTCAAGGTGAGTGACATGAATATTCTTGATGATATGACAACCCGTGTAGGTATCGTTGCAATTAGTGCAATCACGATCGTTACAGCATTGATAGCCATTGCATCGACTTTATGAGTGTGTGCAAATCAAACTGATTTGCGAATTATGTAAATGAAAAGATGATTTAGTATAGGTGAAGAAATGAATACTTTACAAAACTGGTATTTGCGACGCAAGACAATCCGAGAGCTGAAAGCGCTTCCAGATCATATCTTGGAAGATATCGGCATTAATCGGTATCAAATCGAAGAACATGCCAAAAAACATTTTGTGCCAGTGAGCAAGGCGAAACGCCGCTCTATCGATATACGGCCGCTTCTGATCAAGCCACTTCGGGTTCGAGAGGCGGTCTAACCGAAAACATCTATCCTCCTATTGGTGTTTCTTTGGGGTGCTTGTTTTACAAGCACCCTTTTTTTGTCCGGATTCTTTCCAGGTTGTTATAATCTCCATCATTTCCAACTGTTCATTGACTGCTCTTGCTCTGGATCAAGTCATTTCACATCATTGCCATGGTAACCTGGTTTGCCGGGCTGTTCTATCTGCCGAGACTGTATGTCTATCATGCACAATCAACAGATTCGGCAGGCATCGAGCGATTCAAGATCATGGAAAGAAAACTGTTCTATGGAATCATGACGCCCGGTGCGGTTCTGACCCTGGTGCTGGGAATCTGGTTGTGGCTGGGATATGGATTTTCAGGCGGCTGGTTGCATGCCAAACTCGCGATAACGGTTCTGGTGGTCATCCACCACATATGGTGTTATCGGGCGCTGGTTAAATTTCGGGACGACGCCAACCAACACAGCCATGTGTTCTATCGTTGGATGAATGAAGTGCCAGTCCTGTATCTAGTGATGATAGTGATTCTTGTAGTGGTCAAGCCCTTCTGACTGTCCAGTCGAATTCCGGGCCTATTGTGCGTTTTACCGTGCCCAGTCTACTCGGACCGGGGGGCTCTCTTCAACAAGGCGCTGACGGCATGCCTGGGGTCGGCACCTTCGCACAGGATTTGATGGACCTGTTCGGTAATTGGCATCTCGACCTGTTTCCGTGATGCGATCCTGTAGAGCATTGCAATCGTATTAACACCCTCGATTTCCTGATTGATTTCCTGCTGGACTTTCCTGATTGTCTTTCCCTTGCCGATGCCAAAACCGAAACGACGGTTTCGGGATTGGTCATCGGTACAAGTCAGAATCAGGTCCCCGAGGCCGGACAGCCCCATCAGGGTATCGGGGCGGCCACCCAAGGCAGTTCCGATACGCGATACTTCGGTAAGTCCCCGAGCAATCAGGGCGGCCCGGGCATTCGCACCAAAGCCAAGACCATCACTGATCCCGGCTGCGATGGCTACAACATTCTTGATTGCACCGCCAAGTTGGACACCAACCGGATCATCGCTGTAGTAAATCCGGGTGTAATCCACCCGAAACCACTGTGCCAGTTCCCTGGCATCATCCAGGGATGGACAGGCCATGGTCAGTGCCGTCGGCATCCGGTTTGCGAGTTCATTGGCAAAACTTGGCCCGGAAATCACCCCGTATCGAATATCACCAAATACCGTTTCACAAATTTCACTTAGTAGCCTGCCACTGGTCGTATCAAAGCCCTTGGTTCCCCAGATAATCGTGATCTTTCCCGGGTCTCTTCCTGAACTTTCGAGAGTCTGGCGTAGGTCTTCGAGCGATTGACGGAACGAGTGACTCGGTACGGCAAGCACAAACAGCAATGATTCGTTAAGCACCTCGGATAATGTTGATGTTATCCGTAGATGATCCGGCAAACGGACTTGAGGGAGGTATGCGAGGTTGTGACGTCGCTCTTCCATCATACGTGTGCTTACCGGGTCACGCCCCCACAAGTCGACTCTCTCGAATTTCTCGCACAAGAGACATGCGAGAGCAGTTCCCCAGGAACCGGCGCCAATTACACAGATGCGATCCGGTAATTTCTGCATTCGGCAAAACCCTCCGCCCCGTATTGTTCTCAGGGTTGAGTATCCTGAATACTGTCCTTATCTTGTGCGGCTTGCTGTTTGCGCTTTTCCAGATAGGCCTGTTCAAAATTGATCGGTGCAATCAGAAAAGGCGGGAAGTTGCCTTTTGTTATGAGACCGGCAATCTGTTCACGGGCAAAAGGCATCAGGATGTTTGGACACGCAACATTCACTGTTTTCTCGATAGTGTCTGGATTATCATGCCGGACAAGGAACAGTCCGCATTGTTCAACTTCCGCAAGGTACAGGGTCCGTGTATCCAGTGTGCAGGTTACGGTCACCCCAAACCGGACTTCGGTCAGCCCCTGTTCGGGATTCAGGACCGTGTGGTCCACCCGAAAATCCACTCGATTCGCTGGATTCTCTGATGGTCTTTTGAGCAGAATCTCGGGTAGGGAAGGAGCCTCAAAGGAAATGTCCTTGGTGTAAATGCTAATCAGTTCAAATCGAGATGAATCGGTTGAGTCGCCCCGGGTTGTTTCAGATCCAGCCGACTGGCCTTTCTGGTCAGAGTCATTCATGGTTTATGGTCAGTGAGGTGATTTTTGTTTCCGACCTTTCTCAAGCGGTAGATTCTCGCGTTTCCAGGAGGCGAGTCCACCGTCAAGGATATAGAGATTGGCAAACTCGTTCTTCTTCAGCACCGTAGCGGCCTTTCGGGAATTGGCGCCGGTTTCGCAAACCAGAACCACAGGTTTTGCCTGGTGTTTGCGAATCTTGCTGATGGAATCATTGAGACTGTTAAATGGAATGTTGATAGCCTTGGAGACATGTCCCTGCTTGAATTTTTCATTGTCGTTGAGGTCAATGATTACCGCTTGTTCCCGGTACTGCAGTTTTGGCAATTCAGCCGGGGATACATTTCTGGAACCCGTGGCCCTACGCTGTGCAGGTTCGAGTCCCAACAGAAATACGATTGCCAACAACATGGCAAACAGGTACCAGTACTCTGTTATAAAATCAACATACATTGAGATACACCATTGGCATTCTGGATTTCCGGAACCTGCAAGATCAGAAAAATGGCAAGCAGGTATTGGTATTTCGGTCAGATGACCATTATATCAGGAATGCCCGGTTTCACTGTCGGTTTTCTACGGGCGTACAATGCTTTCTCTTCAATCCAGTCGCACCTGCAGGAGCACCAGGACTGGTCATTTCATGGCCAGGGTCAAGGCCGTATTCTGGATTTCCGTGATGGTGTCTGTTCCGGGGCTGTCATGGTCCCAGGACCAGTTGCGCTCAGAGCAGGAACTCATTGAATTGCAATCCAAGATTCTGGACCTGCAAGCCACACTTGATGCTGACCGGAAAGCGGAACAGAGTCTTGAAACAGAAATAGTCGAGATTGAGAAACAGCAGTTAGGCCTGGTACTGGAACGAGACGGGCTCAATCTGGAACTTGCGGTATTGAATGAGACCCGGGTTGATCTTGAGAACAGGAAATCCGTACTGGAGATCGAACGGGCTGCAGCACTTGAGTCGCTGGAGGAGATTGTCCGGGCGCGATTTGTGCTTGGCAGACAGGAAGCCATCCGCTATCTACTGGATGGTTCGGCACCCGGAAAAAAATCGATCAGTCTGGCAATATACCGGTATCTGATCGAAGAACAAGCCCGGGAGTTTGAAAATCTTGAAGATATCGAAGCGGAAGTAGAGAAGACCATCGCCGAAGTCGCGACCAATCAGCAGGAAATAGATGCCATGCTGGCGAGAGTGGATGACAAGGATCATGATCTTGAGGTGATCGGACAGCTTCGTCAACAGCGGTTGAATGAAGTACGGGCTGCACTTGGAGCAGGTGAAAGGCAACTGGACTCCTTCGTCAAAAAGAAATCGGAGATTGAGTTGCTACTGCAGAACTTGCGACAGCAGGAGGGGCGGGAAAATATCGCCGATCAAGGCTTGATAGGCGAGGAACTTGAGCAAAGGACATTTGCCAGGCAGCAAGGCAAACTTCCAAAACCACTGAATACGGATGTTCTGGTAGCGTTTGGCGAAAAACGGGTTGATAGCGGTCTCGCCCTGGACGGAATCCTGTTTGATGCACGAAATGGCGATGCGATTCGTGCAGTCTACAACGGGCAGGTGGTGTATTCAGACTGGTTCTACGGATATGGCCAGTTGCTGGTGCTTGATCATGGAGGAAACTATATGAGTCTCTATGCGCACAATGAGCAATTGAAGGCAATCCTGGGTGATTGGGTGCAAACCGGTGAGACAATTGCATTCGCAGGCTCAACGGGTGGACTGTCCGAACCAGCCCTGTATTTTGAAATCAGGGCTGATGGCAGTCCCGATGATCCGGAAAAATGGTTTCAGAAATAGTTGGTCAGCGCAAGCTACCTTATCTCATGTTCGGCAAACACTTCGGGTAGTTTCTGAAAGGCGATCTTGCCAAGCGGGGTTCTCGGCAACTCTTCGACCGCTGCATACCGGGTGATGCGATTGTGTGATGATATCGACGCATTAAACCGGCGTATTGCTTCACGAACTTCCTTGGCAGGGTTTTCCGTATCTGTGGATATGACCGCCACCGGTTTCATGTCGAGTTCAAATATTCCGGCTTCCTTGACTGCAGAGTCTCGCTCAAGCAGGGTTTCGAGTTCTTCCGGATAAATGTTCTTGCCTGCCTCAGTCACAATCAAGCGCTTGATACGACCGGTCAGGGTGATATTTCCGGCATCATCAATGTATCCAATATCACCGGTTCGAAACCATTCGCCATTAAAGGCAAGATCATTCTGCTCCTGGTTTTCGTAACCAAGCATGATATTCGGCCCTTTCAGTAGAATTTCCCCCGAACCGGTTGAGTCGGGATCGAGCACCCGAGCTTCGCAATCGGGAATCGGCTTGCCTACGCTTTCCACCATCAAGTCATATTCATCCTGCAGTGCTGCAATCGGTGAAGTTTCTGTCAAACCATATCCCTGTCTGAGTGGAATTCCGAGTTGATGAAAATATCGGGTTACCGCACCATCAAGATGTGAGCCACCACTGACCCAGCAATTGATTTTGCCACCGAGCTTCTTGCGAATCGGGGCGTTGATTATGGTTTTGATCGATAATGGCATATTTCGGATGAGCCAGATAAAGCCACGAAGCGGTGCAGACCCCTCCTTGAACTTGCTCTCGAGACCTTGCATGATGTTTCGAAACAGACGCGGTACGGCAATCAACACCGATATGCCTTCTTCGTTCAGGGTATCAATGATTTCCCCGGCCGCAATCACTCTTGGTGTGACGCAGCATGATCCCGCGTACATTGGTAACACGAAGGTTGCAGTCAGTCCCATGGCATGGGACAGCGGGAGCAGGGATATAAATCGGTCCGACCCGTCAAACTTACGGAGATGCAGGGCCGCAAGGACATTGCTCATGATGTTGTTGTGTGAGAGTCGTACAATTTTGGGAATGCCTGTGCTTCCCGAAGTATAGAGTCGGATGGCGACCGCATCACCATCGACATCGGTCGTAGTGGCCACTTCCTTGTCTGCCGTGCCCGGTTCAGCACTCAGATCGATTTGCAGACAATGGTCAAACTTCATCTGGGCATCATGCACCATTATGATTTTCGGCTGGATAGCACCAATCTGGGAGGCAATTTCCTGTTCGGTATAGTTTTGGTGGATTGGTGCAATGATCGCCCCAATTTTCCAGGCAGCCAGAGCGGCCACACAGAACTCCGGGCCGTTCGGTGCGGTAATGCCGACAGTATCGCCGGGCTGAATCCCGGATTTGCCTAGTATCTGGGCCTGAGCCAGTGTAGCCCGGTGGAGCTCATGGTACGTGATTACCCGTTTTGGGGTTTCACGGATTATCCATGCGGGTCTGTCCCGAAACTTCTGTAGCGAGGGTTCAACAAACTGCCAGAGATTATTCATGGTCTCAACGTCATGCTTTCGAAAGGAAAATTTACGAAAAGGGCACTCGAAAAACGCTATGGCTGAAGGTTGTACGAATTCGGGGCCCCTGATTATTTGCCTGAATTGCTAATTCATGGTTTCGTGCGTATAATTTTTTGTGCATCCATTGTATCCTTATTCTCGAAAATTGTGGAATTGAATTTCCCCGTCTGCAACTTGATTGCCCAGCTATGCTCAATGTACCGCAAATTCCGTCCATCAGAGTCAATGCTCCATATCACCGCACGGATTGATCAGGTCTGTTGTTTCGGTTCAATCGTGAATCTGGGCAAATCATCAAGAATGATGGTGAGTGCTTTCAGGGTTCTGGGCTGTTGACTCGGTATTGGGTAGTCGAATGGAATTTTCTGAACTCAGGCGACTTAGAAGTGCATTCGGTACTTTTCTCACCGGCATCACGGTAGTAACAACCCGGCAGGGAGACGGTATCCCACGTGGATTTACGGCCAATTCGTTTACTTCGGTTTCACTCGATCCCCCGATGTTGTTGGTTTGCGTGGACAAGCAGGCTGAGAGTCTGGATGTATTTCTCGAATCCCCGGGTTTTGGTATCAGCATACTGGCGGAAAACCAGATTGATCTTTCCGTACTCTTTGCATCCAAGCAGCCTGAAAAATTCGAGATTGCGGAGTGGACGGACAGCCCGAGCGGATATCCGATTCTGGAAGGGGCATGTGCCTGGTTCGATTGCGAACAATGCAATCAGGTGGATTCTGGAGACCACGTCGTGTTGTTCGGAAAAATCCTGAATTTCGGCTACAACAGCAAGTATGGACTCGGATATATACGAGGGGGATATATGACTCCCGGTCTGGAATATTCGGCGGGGCGCGCCTATGGTAGCGATTCACCGGTTGTGGTTGGTGCGATTGTCGAGCATGATGGAAAAATCCTTCTTTATGATGATCCAAAAAATGCGGATGTGTACCTGCCAGCGAGTGGACTGGACGGCAATAGCGGTTCATTGCAACAGTTGCAGTCCAGTTTGATTGATCAGGGGATCTGGATCGTGATCGATTCCCTGTTTGCCGTGTATGAAAATGAGGATCATGCCAGTCAATCGATTTATTATCGAGCATCCACCAGAAAGGTCGAACGTCTGGAGTTGTTCCGGCCAATCGATCAAATTCCCTGGGATGGAATTTCTTCCCCAGCCCTTAAATCCATGTTGAATCGCTATATTGAAGAATCAAGTCGCAAGCGATTTGGCATCTATTTCGGTAGTGACCGGAACGGCATCATCCAGAACCTGATGTAGTCAAAAACATGGTTATGCAAGGGACTTACAGACCTGACAATCCTGCTGTACCGCGGTCAGCATGCTTGGTATTTTGGTGGTTACCGCGATATCTCATGGATTCGCGGGAATGAGTCGACTCTCCTACCCGACCATGTCATTTCTTGACTGTTCAAGAGATGCATTCATGCGCTCATGGCATGTATTGATGTGATTGTCCGGCATGGCGTGCAGTCTTGCAGCTTCGACGATCTGGTTTCCAGATTCGGATTAACGCGAGTATGCTGTTTCCTGTATGTTTACTCTTGCCACTGTAGAGATTTTCAGGTCTCGGATGGGAAATGGGGCAGGAGTCTGCGCTTCCCGGTGCGTCCGAGGATGTTCATCATCATGTCGTGGCGTTGGCCGGGCAGGACGCAGAATAGTATGTTGTTACTTGAATTATTATAATTCCCAGCAACCTGTAATAATGAAATGGTAAAATCATGATCGAGAACGAAAGAAGCAGGCGACCCCCATCCGGATATTCCCTATCCTGGAAAAAATTCAACTTGAAAAACCCGGCAGTGATCGGGTAGGGTATGGAAGAACCTACAAATCACGAACTGGCGAAAGATATCGCCGTACTGCAACAAACCATGGAAACCCACAAGCAAGAGTACAAGACCGACATTGCCCGCCTGGCTGAACAGATGGCCAACTGGAAGACCGACATGGCCGAACAGATGACCAACTGGAAGACCGACATGGCCATGCGCGACAAGGACAATCTGCGCTGGACAGTCGGATTCGGGATCACCCAGATCGCGATAACGATAGCGGTCCTGGCCGTTGGCTTTGCATTTCTTGCCCTGGTCGGGATACCTTCTTCCCCCTAGACAGGTCAAACTACTACTACCGCCGCCGGCAGGCGGCGCAACTGGCCTGATTCCGGATATCCGCTATCCGGATATCCGCTATTTTCTGGATTCGGATCTGCGCATCCAGGCAATTCGTCTGCAGATGCTTCGGTCTCGGCCCCGTGATTCGATTGGGAAGCATATACAAACAGTAATTCTAATTATGGAAAACATTTTCGATAAGATCAGAATAATATATTGTTTTATAAAAATATTTTCCTGACCGGTTCAGCATGGAACAATTTTTGACATTGTCCTGTGAACCTAATCCAAAAATAGGAATTGGGTTTCGTTCTTCCGCCGAGTATCAACAGTCTTGTTCCGGTCGTGCCGGATGGACTGACAAAATCATTGGTCGTCATCCCTGGCGGTTCCGGCAGGGCACTAGTGCGGCATGGTAATGCACCTGTTGAACCATCATTTTCAATTCCATGGGAAAATACCTCATGGCCTGAAGGCTGCCCCAGTCTTACAAATGGGAAATTGCCCAATTTGGTTTACACTCCTTAGAAATCTAGGCATGCCGCCAAAATAAGCGGCAAGTATCTATAGAGATAAGGCTGTCCGGAGACACGCCCCTCTATTCGTTGGATTTTCATAGTCCTTGGCATTGGCACTCCACTTTTCTTATCCTTTGGAGTAAGTAAGCACCTGTACATAGGCTTGAAATGTAGAAGAAACTATAGATTACAACAGACAGTCGACCAGAAGCTATCCGAGCTGGAGACGCGTCAATTATCGACAGAGAAACTTTCTCCCTAAACGGTGCTATCCTCGGCGTGCATCACCACAAAGTTGACGATTCAGTCGCAGATAAAAAGATGAAACCTGAGGTCAATCCAGGGCCAGCGAAGACTGAATACGTTCAAAGTCCAGAATCACACTCGATACGTCAATGCGTTCCGAGAGCAAGGTTCCATGTGATATTTTATTTCACACGCTGTAATGGTCGACAGCCAGCTGCCACTCTTTGGTGCCCTGCCTCAGGACAAGCCTAAGGCGGTTTCTGAAACTCAGCCTCGGATTCTCAGGATTGTATAGACTCCAAGGTCACCGGTGGCGCCAATCTTTTTGCGGTCTACCGCTTTCAATCACCCTTTGGCATACATCATTGACATCCGCTTCCAACTGTCCCCAAGCCAGAACGAAGTAGGCTTGGTCATTGATCTTCTGTTCTTTTTCGACGCGGTCTCGGGCGGTTATGTTGCCTACTCTGACAAATCTGTCCCGAAGATCATCGAAATGGTTGTCGATTTTCTCATACAGTGCCGAAATTTCCTGCAAATTGCTCACAGAAGGATGCGCCGCAGTCAATCCTGAGTGAACGCTTCACGCTACCATCTATGTCGTGCGCTCATAACCTGCCAATCCGGCTCCTCAAGATTCTCGGCCTGATCGACGATCAGGAAGCGGTTCCCATCATGCTTCAGGTCTACCCGGCCATTGCCGCCGATGATTCAGAGTGCGCGGGGCTACAGCCTGGCGCAATGGCCCGACTGACTGCGGAGTACCAAGGTGGGTACGGATCTCTTCTCGACACCGTGCTTTTGCATCAATTCTTCAAGCATATGAACCGGCATACCCGGGCGCGCTTCCCATCCTTCAGGCAACCAACTGACAATCTCATTAAATAGTGCCTTCACACGACTTTCCCAGTCGTCGACTCTCCGCCTGATGTGCGTTGCATCGACCGTATCGCTCGTAACTTCGTCAAGAACCGTGCTCATTGAGCCATTCCGTATATCTGCATGGTTGGCGCAGAAGGCTATTCTCGATGCTTTTCCGTCGCATGATTATATTATAGTACCACCATGAATTCTTTGAATCGTGGAATATACTGCAGGGCTAATTTTTGATTGGGTCATTTGACTGAATCAAAAATTAGGGAATAGTATGTTACTTGAATATAGAACTCCCAATGGAAAACACTGCATGTAATTCTTCCCGGCAATATCCCGTTCGGGTCCATCAGGGCACTGCCTACCGTTACATTGAAGATTCCAGGCATGCTCCGACAATTCTGTTTGTGCATGGGGTAGGGCTAGATCAGAGCCTCTGGCATCCCTGGTTGAATCGGCTTGTTCCTGATTTCAGCTTGATTACCCTTGATCTGTTCGGACATGGACAATCCGAAGACCGCCCCGGCCTATCCCATATCGAAGACTTTGTCAAACAGATTGACGAATTGGTCGAGTTCCTTTGTATCGGTCGCTTTGCGTTAGTTGGTTTCTCGCTTGGTGCCTTGATCAGCCTCGCTTATGCTTCCATGCGTACCGCACCCTCGCATCTGGTACTATTGCACCCAGTGTACCGTCGCAATCAGGATCAGCTAAGACAGGTTCAGGATCGCTTGAAGGTTGCACGAGAGCAGGGGCCCGATGCTTATATTGAAATAGCCTTGAAGCGCTGGTTTACGGAATCTTATAGACATGCACGCAAGGATATCATGGGCGATTTACGTAAAATATTCCGAAGAAACAGTGATGGGTATCTGCGGGCCTATCAGCTGTTTGCCGAGGCTGATCGAGAGATGCATACTCATGATAGGAGCCAGGTCAAGTGTCCCGTACTCGTAATCACGGGCAGTGATGACACAGGGTCTACTCCAACCATGTCCGAACAGCTCGCTCAGGACTTGCCGTATGCTCAACACATCATCAATCCGGGACATCGACATATGGCACCTCTCGAATTTGCGGAAACGCTGTGTGAGCAAACCCGATCATTCCTGATTGAAAATCGTAATGAGGTTCAAGGGCATCAAGAATATCCGGGTTCAGAAATCATTCCATCATAGTTCCATGAGTAAAGAGACCAAAAAATACCGTCATTACATTAACGGGGAATGGTGCGATGCATCCGATGGTGCAGTCATCAAAACCCTGAACCCAACCACTGAAGTCATATGGGCTGAAGTTCCAGCTGCAACGGTAGAAGATGTCGATCGTGCAGTAGCTACTGCAAAATCGGCACTTTACAAGGGGGAATGGGCAACCATGACAGCCAGTCAACGTGGCAAGATGATCAACCGTTTGGCCACCCTCATCCGGGAAAATGCTTCAAGCCTCGGCATCACCGAAACCATTGACAGCGGCAAGTTGCTCACAGAAACCCGTTCGCAAACCACCTATGTTGCAGACTACTACGAGTATTTTGCCGGTCTTGCCGACAAACTTGAAGGTGCCACGCTACCTATCGACAAGCAGGACATGCATGTCTATACCTTGCGTGAGCCGATTGGCGTGGTAGCGGCCGTGATACCCTGGAATGCGCAGATGTTTCTGACCGCAACCAAGCTGGGTCCGGCACTCGCAGCCGGGAATACCGTAGTCATCAAGGCCTCGGAAGATGCACCTGCTCCAATGTTCGAATTTGCAGAACTTGTTGAACAGGCCGGATTCCCCCCTGGCGTGGTTAATGTCATTACCGGTCATGGAGAAACCTGTGGCAAGGCATTAACCTCCCACCCTGATGTCAGTCGGGTTGCTTTCACTGGCGGTCCGGCTACTGCATCCAGAATCATTCAGAATACCGCCCGGAACTTCGCCATGGTGTCGCTTGAACTTGGCGGTAAATCCCCGCTTATCGTGTTTGCAGATGCCAACATCGAGGGGGCGGTCAATGGCATTATCGCCGGAAATTTTGGGGCGTCCGGACAGAGCTGTGTGGCTGGTTCAAGAGTCATCCTACACGAGTCCATTCACGATCAGGTGGTCGACATGCTTATCGAGAGGGCAAGGCAGATTGAAATAGGTAATCCACTGGAGGAAGGTACCCAAATGGGGCCCCTTGCGACTTCTATGCAACTGGAACATGTCGAATCGACCGTGACCCGGTCCTGCGAGCAGGGAGCGTCATTATTCCATGGTGGTGCTCGTCCAGCGAAGCAGGAGCGCGGTTATTTTTTCGAACCGACCATTCTGGGCTGTCCACATCAGGATGTCGAGAGCGTCGGTCACGAACTGTTTGGGCCGGTCATGAGCGTGCTCAAATTCAAGGATTCCGAACAAGCGATCGATATCGCAAACAATACCCGATTCGGTCTTGGTGCAGGAATTTTTACCGAGAGTTTATCCCTGAGTCACTGGGCAAGTTCCAGAATCCGTTCGGGCATTGTTTACGTCAATACCTACCGGGTAATTTCACCGATTGCACCTTTCGGCGGATTTGCGCAGAGCGGATACGGTCGCGAAGCGGGGTCTGAATCGCTACTCGATTACACGCGAACCAAGACAGTTTGGGTCAATACTTCCGATCGTCCAATGAGTAACCCATTCATCATGCGCTGATTGGTGGCTGTTGCCAAACAGTGCGTCAATTAGTGCTTCACGTGATCCGCATTCCTGGCCGTGCACCCGAGTCGGGTTCAAGCAGATATAGCTCCTGATCGCCAGTTCCAGCGCAAAGCACCATGCCTTCCGATAAGCCAAAGCGCATTTTTCGAGGTGCCAGGTTGGCAACGATGACAGTAAGTCTTCCGACCAGTGATTCGGGCTGGTAAGCGGACTTGATGCCAGAGAAAATCGTGCGCGTACTATCCCCCAAATCTACCTGAAGGCGAAGTAGCTTGTCGGAACCATCGACCTGTTCGGCATTGATGATGCGCGCAACCCTGAGGTCAATGCGTGAGAAATCATCAATGCCAATTTCTTCAGCCAGGGGCTCGAACTCACTGCTGATGGCAGGGGTTTCGATATCGCTCTCTCTGGAATCTTCAATGACCCTATCGATTTGCCTGTCTTCAATCCGGGTCATCAGAGGCTTGAATGGCTTGATTCGGTGATCAAGTAGTGGAGTACCTGCATCTTGCCAGACCAACGTTTCGATATCGAGGAATGCTTCCGTTCCTGCGGCGATATTTGGCAGTATCGGTTTGGCATAGACCATCATTTGCCGAAACTGATTCAGGCCTTGAGTGCAAATACCCTGGACCTGTTTTCTGGTCTCATCCTCTTTCACCAGCACCCATGGCTTTTCGTTGTCGATGTACTGATTGGTCCGGTCGGCGAGCTGCATGATGAGTCGAGTGACCTTGCTGTACTGTCGTGATTCGTATGCTGTAGCAATAGCTTCAGAGGCCTTGGCAAATTCTTCGAACATTCGGGGGTCCGGTAGCTGCTCACTCAGTTGACCGTCAAACACACGGGTGATGAAGCCGGCACAGCGGCTGGCTATATTGATCAGCTTGCCAACCAGATCGGTATTGACCCGCACCTTGAAATCGTCAAGATTCAGGTCAAGGTCATCAATCGAATCATCTAGTTTTCCGGCAAAATAGTAACGCAGGTATTCAGGATTGAGATGCTCGAGATAGGTTTCGGCAGTGATGAACGTTCCCCTTGATTTGGACATCTTCTGACCGTTTACAGTCAGGAAACCGTGTGCCCAGACTGCGGTTGGTGTTCTGAAGTCGGCTCCATGCAGTTCAGCGGGCCAGAACAGGGTGTGGAAACGCGCAATGTCCTTGCCGATAAAGTGGTATACCTCGCACTTGCTGTCAGGTTTCAGAAACTCGTCAAAATCAAGCTTGTGGCGGTCACAGTAATTCCTGAAGCTCGCCAGATAGCCGATCGGAGCATCGAGCCATACGTAAAAGTACTTGTCTTTCTCGTCGGGAATTTCAAAACCCCAGTACGGTGCATTTCTGGAAATATCCCATTCAAGCAGTTCTTCATTGAGTAACTCCCTTTGCTTGTTTGCGATTTCCTTCTGGGTATGTCCACTGTCAAGCCAGTCTGCCAGAAATTGCCGAAAGTCCTCCAGCTTGAAAAACAACTGCTCGGAATGGCGCTCGACGGGCGTTGAACCAGACATGACGGAACGCGGGTTGATCAAGTCTATGGGGGAATAGGTATTCCCACATGCTTCACAGTTATCACCGTACTGATCTTCGGCTCCGCAGAAAGGGCAGGTGCCCTTGACGAACCGGTCGGGAAGAAACATCTGTTTTTCCGTGTCATACAGTTGCCGAATCATCCTTCGACTGATGTGCCCCTTGTCTTTCAGTCGGTTATAGATTAGCTCGGAATACTGGCGATTTTCTTCGCTATGGGTGCTGTGGAAATTATCAAAGGAAATCAGGAATTCTCCAAAATCCCGCATGTGTTCCATGCGAATTTTTTCGATCAGCTTGATTGGCTCAATGCCATCCTGTTCGGCTTTCAGCATGATGGGTGTACCGTGTGCATCCGAGGCACAGATAAAATAGCATTCGTTTCCCGTCAGACGCTGAAACCGGGCCCAAATGTCGGTCTGGATATATTCCAGCATATGGCCCAAATGGATTTGGCCATTTGCATAGGGAAGAGCACTGGTAACCAGAATTCTGCGAGGTGTTTGAGGTGATACAACAGGATGCATGACGGGTATGATTGATGGATTATATTAAGCTTAGACTAGATCAAAATCGGTTGAGGGAGATCATTGGTTGTTTTGATGTGCCAATGCATTCGCAGGTATTCATGCAGTTATACTGGGTGAATCAATCGTGAATTGTAGGGTAAAGAGGTTATTTTTAGGAACCCCAATTCCACTATGATAGTGCAACACCCTTTGGAGGTTGTTCGCCATTGAGTGATGGTGTATTGCAAAGGGCCAGGAGGTGGTTGACAATCTCTGTATTAACAACTTCATGGAGAATTGCCATGACAAGCATGTACCACCACCTGACTTATGCCGAACGATGCCAGATAAACGCTCTGTTGTCCATAGGAAGTGTTGTCCAATGACAAATGAGCCTGAACGAAAAGCGGTATTCCACCGTGAAGTGAGCCTGTAGGGGGTGGAGTTTTATTTCGCGACCCCGTATCACTCCTGGGAGCGTGGCCTGAACGAGCATACCAACGGCCTAGTGCGTGAATACTTTCCCAAGGGCACCGATCTTTCCCGGGTCACGGCGCTGGTGGTTCAACAGGTCGAAGACCGGCTGAATCACCGTCCCCGCAAGGTACTGGACTATCGTACGCCGTTTGAAGTCTTTCACGCGGGTCTTTCGCCTCCCTGAGCGTTCCCGCACGGTCTTTTCCTGCACTCGTGGGAACGCGTGATGGATACGCACGCCCGCAAGGTCCGTCACGGGCCTTGCATGACACGATTCCGGCGTTTATGATGCCGATTAGTCGAGATTGTCACCGCCAGAATGCCCGGAACGGGCACTTCGAGCCTCTGGCTTGACGGTTGCCTCCCCCTATTCCCTATTCCCGGATGAAGGCGCAGCCTTCATCCGGGAATAGGGGGGTGTTGCGCTTCGGAGTGGCATTGGGGCTAGCAAAGATGGATCAGGTGGTCATGATAATCGCCTTGATTCTTTCACTGGACTTGTACCGATTCAAGGTACGTAATTCTCATAAAAGGTTTGGACAAGGGGCCACCTGTGCAAGTGAGTCGGAGATCAGTTATCTTATGACGAAGACCCTTTTTCAGGAGCTACATAATGCTCGCTGAACAACTCCGAGAGAGCGTCTTGCGGAATTTTTGATTTTTCTAGTGCCATTCTGAAGTTCGGATCATGGATGGTTTCATAGGAGATATCCTTAAATTTGAGTTTTATTTCTGGTGTTGCAATCTTCTTCATACGTTTAATATGCTTTCTCAAGTCTTCTTCAAGTGCTTGTTCCAATTGGCGGTGGTCATCTGTGATATCGTCGGCCTTTAGATAATGTAGTGGCGGATTTTTTTTCACCAATGGAAATAGTGTAGATACCAAGTTTCTGATTGTCTCCTCTATGGATTTCTCTATTTCCTTCACTAGCGCCTTTTGATAATCTTCAAGGCGCTTTTGAAAAGCTTTTACTTCTTGGTCAAATGCATTTCGCCGTGACCGAAATATAACAATATCATATTCCGGGACCTCAAAAAGAAAATTACCCTTGAGGTTTTTACGGTCCCTCTCTATGGCACTCTCATCATAAGGGATAGTTTCCTTTTCTCCTTTCTTATCTCTCTTCACCATACCATTTTTATCACGGTATGGTATGTTGACCTGTATCTTGCTTGAGCCATCAAACATCCTAAAAGTATTTCTCCACCGATCTTGGATTTCTCGATCATTCTGTAGTCCCAATAGATCAGTAGGTATAGAAACGATCTTTTTTGTTAAGCGATAGTTGATGACCTTGAGCTCGACATATTGGATCTTGGAATTAAATGTCCGCTCGATTCGCGCTATGTTGAACGGCTTTGGAGGTGCGTCTTCCAAGTCTTTCTTTACCGCCTCAAACTCTTTAGAGCACACAACTTCCTTGCCAATCTCAGCGTCGTTAGGCAAAGTATCAGGATCACAGGCGCATGCATTTTCGATGACGTTGGCAGCTGCTTGTATTGCAATCGCATTTGGCTTTTCCGGTATTTTTGACCCGGCCTCAATCAAAAGCGGTGTAGGCGTATAAACCAGTGTCTTATCATCCGTTATCAAAACACCAATCCTCACACCTGGTTGCATCATGAACTTTAGAGAATGCTTGTCGCATAACTGTTTGATACGATCTAGCCCTTCTATGTCCCCATAGCCTAGTCGATACACTTCTGCATCGATGTCAACAATAATGGTAATTTTTCGACTACCGAGATCAGGAAATCGCTCTTCTAGCGCCTGCGCTACTGCATTACTAATGCCTGGTGCTACGTAAACAATCTTGGTGCGGGTTTTTCTTATGGCATCAACCAACACATCATCATTGACTACAGTAAATGTTTGGCTCACTGTGCCTCCTCTTTGCTTGGAATCTCTATTACTCCCTAATCCTTAAACAGGAATCGAGGCAAAAGTAAAAAGTCTTGTAAAATCAGGGTATTAATGGTAGAATACTGTTTTTTCGAACTTCACCCATTGGGTGAACAAATTCACCAGCCCCCGAAAGAACAAGGCCACATGAAAATCCTACACTACAAGACCGCAAAAAGCCATCACGATTTCACTTCCCGGGCCGGCCTCATGGCACCGGCAACGCTCCTTGAGCGACTGGGACTCGGCAAGATCATTGACCGGATGATGCCCGCTCCGGGCAGTAACCGGGGCTACCGG
>JAJEAV010000053.1 GCA_022822625.1 Gammaproteobacteria bacterium
CTAATTTTTTCAGCAACCAATTTGTGGTTCCCCTCATAATAGAAACTTGATTTCATGCTAGTAATGATGTCTGTTGCGAGTTGGATTTGGTTTTTTGGTATTTTTGATTGGTCGCATTTCTATCCCAAAATACTCCGTCATTGTAACCTTGAATGTTGCTATTGCTCTTTGCAGAAATTAAACGCTTTTTTGCCCAACAAAGATATTCCATATTTATATCCACACCACACCATCTTCTATTTAATTTATTTGCAACTACCACTGATGTTCCACTTCCAACAAATGGATCAAAAACAAAATCACCACGCTGTGAACTTGCAAGCACAAGTTTAGCTATCAATTTCTCAGGTTTTTGTGTCGGATGATCTGTATTTTCAGACATAGACCAAAATGGAACAGTTAAATCTGTCCATAAATTTGATGGATAAGTCAATCTATATTTCTCTTTACTTTCCTGCTGCCAATCTTTCGGTTTTCCGTTTTCTTTGTAAGGTGCTAATACCTTCCGTTTTTGTTTGACTGATTCAACATCAAAATAATACTCGTTGGAATTAGTACAGAACCAAATGTCCTCTGAGTTGTTTTTCCAATTTCTTTTTGCACCTCGTCCCTTGTCTCGCTCCCAAGTGATTCTATTTTGGACAATAAAATGTTTTTCTAATATTGGATAAATGAGATTAGATGTCCGCCATTCGGAACAAATATAAATTGTGGCATTCCTTTTAAGCAATGGAACAATTTTAACAATTACACTATCGAACCAGGACGCATAATCTATATTCTTCCTTTTAATGAAATTAAACCCATTGAAAGATTTTGTAATGTTATATGGTGGATCAAGTATCAATAAATCAACAAAATTATTTGGTAATAATTTCGACACATCAAAAATACTGCCACAGATTAGTTGATTTTCCACCCTCTCAAGTTTGCTTTGAGCACTAACTTGAAAAATAGAGTTTGATAAACTACTTAATTCTTTATCAGAGCATGACAGAGTACGATTTCTTGGTGCTTTCTTGTGTGTCATTTCTTGGCTCTCATACAATGCAAACTGCCATCAGATCCGCTAATTAGATCTTTGTATCCGAGTCGTTTACCAAACAGTCCCCGAATAGTGCCATCAATCTGCACCATTGTATCCAGTTGGCGCACATTCTGTCTGGCACCAACTGACCATTTTTTTGCATTGGCATGAGCGGATATTTTCTGTCCAAAGTCAGTTAATTTCATGGGACTGGAAATAGTTGCTGTTTTTTGGGGGCGGCAAGCGCTCAAACAGTTTCTTTATATCTGCTTGAACAGACGAAAGCCCTGACTTCAAGTCATCTTTAACTTCTTCAACCCCATCTTGCAGATGCTTTATGTTTGTATTTGTTCTTTCTACCCAAATAAAAGTTGCTCCCAACCATACTACAAGGGTAATTACAAGACTAATAATATAAAGTAGGTTTTCTATTAAAAAATTCATGCAATCCCTCAAGTTTGCTTTATTGGAAGCCCAAGCCATGCAACTGGAATTTCGTTAAGCTTGTAATGACAGTTTACACTATGGATATAGTCTGGAACATTCTTGTATCCGGGTTGCCTGAACCAGTCATTCAAGACAAATTCAACCCGAAGGCCCAATTGACTAACCAGTTTTACATACTGTTTTTTCTTGAAATCGCAAGTCTACAATTTTTCGTCAACCGGCCCCCTCACCTTCCTTTCCTGATACTTGATTTCAATGACACTCCAATTCTACTATGAAGCGCAGCGCCATGATTCGGATTGTCAGGTTAGGTACTTTCTGAAAACGAACGAAAAGAAAAAATCCCACAATTCAACCATGAAATATTGAAATGGATTCCCTGCCCCTGCGGTTGATAGAAGAGAGATAACCATAGCCCATTTCCTTGTACTCTGACTGTAAAGAGTCAAATGGACTTTATCACTGGTACGATTCAGTTTGGACATTGGGTAGCCCGCTCCCGGACTCTTTCGAGATAATTGCAGGCTAAGATCTGATCATGCTCGATTTGAGCATCGGATTTCGAGTTATTGATTCTGTTGAATCAGGGTCAATTCACCCTCTTTCAGTGCAAGCTCAAGGTGGTTCAGAAAACTCATTCCAAGCAACACTTTATCTCCCTGCATGTGCGGGTTGATACTGGCCCTGACATTCGGAACCGATATGCTGCCAAGTTGAACAGTTCCAAGCCGGGTTTCATAGACCCGAATCACTCCATTTGCAGTCTCAGCCAGACTCGGCATGCCCAGGTCCAGCGACAACCTATCGGCCAGAGTCCAGGGAACAACAACTGATGTTGCTCCCGTATCTACAATATAGTCAACCGCATGATCGTTGATACGGCCCGAAGCAATAAAATGCCCAAGACGGTTTTTCTTGAGCACAACCCTTCTTTCAGAAAAACTCTCCGACGTTTCAGGTCGACGATTCGGATTGATCTGCCGCTCCAGTGCGTCACTGAAAATGACCACCATCAAACCCATCAGGATAACCCAGAACAGGATGATCATTCCCGTTCCGTATTTGCGGGTTTGCTGATAACGCCCGTAGGCTGAACGGTAACCTTGTCTACGCCTATCCAGATTGCTCACCAGTAGAACCCGGGTTCATTCATGGCCTTGAAAACTGCTTCATCCTGCGACTAGCCTGAGGCATGCAACATGCTGTGGGCAATATGGATCAAGCGATTTCCAGCCCAAACTGCCGGGCAACATCCACCAGACCCTCCCAGACAAACAACGCAAATCCACGCGGCACAAACAAATCGTAATGACCATTCGCATGCCATAGGGTCACGCCAACATGGTGAATGACCGATGAAGCTACCGATCCTTGGGGAAATGCCCTCTCACGCAAGTCAAGCGGCAGGAATCGATTCAGGAACTCGCCAGCATGTGGGCCACTGATGCGAATCTGGGTACGTGAATGAGAAAGGTCGAGAGTTGTGCCATGCTCTGGCGATACCTCGGGAGCGGCAACACCGATCAACCACCATTTCATCGGTTCAACTCGAAGCAACACCCCCCTTTTCCCAACCACAGCCTGACCAGGACCGGGCGCTGATACTGCCTTGGCCACTTTGGCGATTTGTACACCAACCATGCCCATGGTATCAGCCCAGCCTGCGGCCTGATAAAGTACAAGACCCTCGATATTCTCCAGAACAATGCCCGCACTTCCATCAGCACTGACCTCGCCAGTCTTGCCAGTGGAGTAATGGCCACTCAAGGCTGAAATACGCTGTACACCCGGTTCAGACATGCATGCGTTCTCCCGTCGGATCAAACATATGTGGTGAAACAATCTCTACCGCAACATCCTCCTTGCGAAGCGGGTCTGCCACAATTGCTGTTGTATCCTTCCATGCTTCATGCCCTCCCGCAATAAATCCCAGTCCAATCCAGTGGCCAAGTGCCGGGGAGTGGGTGACTGCCGTGACCCAGCCCTCCCCCATCCCGGAGACTTGATCCTGCTTGCACAAAATAGCCCCGGCATGAAAGGTCTTGCTCCGATCCTTGGGTTTGATACCCACCAGTCTCGGACGATCCTCACGCACTAGTTCCGGTCTGTTTTTCAGGGATTTACCAATATAGGACTTATTGGGTGAAGCCATTTTTCCAAGGCCGGCATCTTCAATCGTGACCCGGCCGTCAAGCTCTGCACCCGTTACATGCCCTTTTTCGATACGTAGTGCACCCAACGCCTCCAGACCGTACAGACACCCCCCGACAATCTTGGCTTGCCCCCACAACAACCCCATCATCGAAACACCATAGTCTGACGGAACATAGACCTCATACGCCAATTCACCTGAAAAGCTGATGCGCGCAATACGACAGGGTATACCTCCTACCATTTGCGTCTCCACAACTCCCATAAATGGCAGATTTTCGTTGCTGAGCACATCCTCATTATCGAGAGAGGCCATAAGCACTTCTCTGGATTTGGGTCCGGCTACCGCACATCCGGCCCACTGTTCCGAGACACTTGCAACATGTACCTTGAGATCCTGCCAGCGAGTCTGAAGCAACTCCTCCAGCCAGGCCATGACTTTTGCAGCATGTGCAGTTGTGGTGGTCATGAAGTATTCGGTTTCAGAAAACCGCCAGGTCGTGCCATCATCCATGACAATTCCATCATCCCTCAACATGATTCCATATCTGGCCTTGCCTATCGGCAGTTTGGCAAACGGGTTGGTGTATACCCGATTCAGGAACTCTGTGGCATCAGGACCCTGTATGGCAATTTTTCCGAGTGAAGTCACATCACAGAGTCCAACCGTTTCCCGGACTGTGGCTGCTTCCCGTATATAGGCCTGCTCGATTCCTTCATCCTGTTGTGCAAAATACCAGGGACGGTGCCACAAACCCGCCATGGTCATGGTTGCTCCATGTTCCAGATTCCAGTCGTGCATGGGAGTACGACGCAAAGGCCGAAAATGCTCTCCAACATTTCTTCCTCTCAGTGCTCCGATCGAAACCGGTGTATAGGGGGGTCTGAATGTCGTTGTACCCACGTCCGGGATATCCTTGCCCAGCGCTTCCGCCATCAAGGCCAGACCGATTACATTGCCGACCTTGCCCCCATCCGTAGCCATACCCAGGGTGGTGTATCGCTTGAGGTGCTCCACTGAAACAAATCCTTCCCGATGTGCAAGCCGGATATCATCTGTAGTGACATCGTGTTGGGGATCGACCAGAGACTTGAGTTGTCTACCCTTGACCGCAACTTCGTACACGGGCTTGATCGGGCCGACCCAGCCGCCTGCCTTGGGAGCTTTTTTCTGGCGCACCGAACAACCCAGAAGTTTAGACACGCCGGCACCTACTGATTGCCCGGAAATCAGGCAATCTTCATGATTCCAGATTGCGGCAGAACTACCTGCCATGAATACCGTGCTGTCTGTTTCAGGTGCCACAAAACAGGCCTGCTCCCGATTCCAGACGGGCTTGTATCCCAGATGAGAAAGCAAATTGACTACCGGAGACCAACCCCCGGAAACCAGCAACAGGTCACAATCCTCGACACCACCATGCTCCCACCCCTGCGAGGTAGCCGTAGTATATTCCAGAGCCTTGATGCATCGCATGCCCTTGACACTGAGAGGAGCAGCACGAATGCGCAGACTTATGTTGCTACCCCCAAGCAGACCGATCAATTCTGAATCGACGTTCTCACGAGCATCAATAAGACTCACAACTGCCCCTGCATCTTCCAGTTCGGTTGCTGTCTGATATGCCGAGTCATTATTGGTTGCAATCACAATCCGCTCACCCGGAAGAATTCCAAAACGGTTGAGATAGGAACGCCCCGCCGATGCCGTCATCACCCCGGGACGATCATTGTTACCGAAGGCGATCTGCCTTTCGATGGCACCAGTCGCCAAAATGATATGGCTTGACCTGACGATCCAGAAACGTTGTCTGGGAAGATTCTGGCTGATACCTGGCAAATGATCGCCGACCCGCTCAACCAGCCCGGCCACTCCATGATCATAAAGTCCAAATGCGGTGGTTCGGGTCATGACCCTGACCCCTTGCCCCTGTGCGTCCGCGATTAGTTTCTTACGCTGTCGATTTGCAGATTCTGGCTGATTGAGCAAATCGCCCCCAAGTTCAAAATCCTGTTCAACCAATAGAACATCCAATCCCGCCCGAGCCGCCGTGGTTGCCGCAGATAAACCTGCAGGACCACCACCAACAACCAGCACATCACAATGAGCGTGGGCATGGTCATAGCAATCCGGATCGGGCTCACGAGATGCCTTGCCCATTCCGGCTGCCTGTCGAATCAGTCTTTCACAAAACATCCAGAAACCGGTGCCTCGACCAAACAAGGCTTTTGGGCCCATGAATGTCTTGTAATAGAATCCAGCCGCAAAGAATCTTGAAAATAACGAGTTGAACGCGCCAAGATCATAACGAACACTCGGCCAGGCATTCTGACCAAATCCTTCAAGTCCTTCAAACAGCTCCTGGGTAGTTGCCTTGATGTTGGGTTCGGCTCCTGAGTCCTTGCCGATCGTGACCAGGGCACCGGATTCCTCAACCCCTGCCGACATTATGCCGCGTGGACGGTGATACTTGAAACTGCGTCCCAGAATCTGTTGCCCGGAAGCCATCAAGGCCGATGCCAGCGTATCGCCCTGATAGCCATTCAGGCTCTTCCCATCCCAGGCAAATCCGATGGGTTTCGTTCTGTCAATACGTCCACCCTGTTCAAGTCTGCGACTTTTCATGTGTCTCCTTTCAGGCTTGTTTCCGTTGTGATGGCGTTTGCCCATTCCGGATGGGCCGGTCGAACACTGACAATTTCATGAGTCAAGGTGTCTCGCTCAACAATCAGCCACATTCGACAACCGTTCACATGGTGCCAGGTCTCTAATTGAACCCCACGCACATTCTCTCGCATGAATACCGCATCATGCCACGCATCTTCACCTGCATCCAGAGCAGGATAAACCACTGTAGCATCACCCCCATAAGCAAATTCGGAGTGATCTCTAAGACCACAAAACGGGCAGGCAATTCTCAACATGATCTATCCGTGAAGTTTAGGGTCAGGCCCAGCACCGCGCTCATCAATAATCACTCCTTTCCGGAAGCGGTCAAGAGTGAAATGCCCAACAGTTTCATGTGCCCGGTTATTGGCAATCAGATCTGCAAAGTACCAGCCTGAAGCCGGACTTGCCTTGAATCCACCATAATTCCAGCCCGCATTCAAATAGAGGTTTTCGACAGGCGTTTTACAGATAAATGGGGACCCGTCCATGGACATGTCCATCAAGCCAGACCAGTGTCGCAACAGACGAACACGTCCAAGGCACGGCAGAATTGATGTTGCACACTCACAGACATCCTGGACAACCGGCAGATTCCCGCGTTGTGCATAGGACTTGTACCAGTCGAGGTCACCACCAAACACCATACCGCCCTTGTCGGACTGTGATATGTAGAAATGTGCCCCCCCGACTCCGAAAACCACCACATGGTCAAGTAGCGGCTTGATCGGCTCGGAAACAAAGGCCTGAAGTTTATGTGTTTCTATCGGCAAGTTGCCAAGGCCAGCCATCTGCCAGAGACGCGAAGTATTTCCTGCAACTGCAAGCCCCACTTTACCAGCACCGATCTCTCCCCGGGTGGTTTTCAGGCCCATCACTTTTCCGTTTTCACGAACTACCCCGGTAACCTCGCAATTCTGGATGATGTCGACACCCAAACCATCAGCACCTCGGGCATAACCCCAGGCTACTGCATCATGACGAGCATTGCCCGCACGTCGTTGAACTGCTGCACCGATGATTGGGAATCGGGCATTATCATAGTTGAGGTGAGGAATTTCCTTCCTGAGGGTCGGCAAATCCCACATCTCTGCATCGGAGTCGGTTAACTTCATGGTGTTATAACGCCGTGCCGCACCATCGCGGGCTGCGGGAGAGTGCAGCAAGGTCACATGGTGGCGTTGTGAAAACATGACGTTGTAGTTCAACTCATGACTCAACCCCTCCCAAAGTTTCAGGGAATGCTCGTAGAACTGCCGGTTTCCCGGCATCATGTAGTTGGAACGAATGATGGTGGTATTCCGCCCTGCATTGCCTCCTCCGAGCCATCCCTTTTCAAGCACCGCAACATTTCGGACATAATGGTTTTTTGCCAGATAATAAGCCGTAGCCAACCCATGCAGGCCGGCTCCTACAATCACCACGTCGTATTTCTCGCGAGGGTCGGGGTCGCGCCACTGTCTTTGCCATCCCTGTTGTCTGTTCAGACCATTCTGGATGACCGACCACAATGAAAATTTAGACATGCGAATAGAAAACCAAATCAGGGGAAGTATTTAACGAAAGATGTAAGGGTCATGCGTCATGATTTTTGGGAAACACCAGGAGTAGGCTACTCTTTCTTCAAAAACAGTGTGGTCAATCGAGTGTGGTCAATCGCGAACCATGCTTGTTTGGGACATGGCGATTTTGCCGTATACCCGAATTATAAGGAATACTTCCCCGAATATTTTGTGTTTATCGAAATTACACCACTTGATCGGTTTTTTTCGACCCAATGTCCTTGCCTCCTTGTAGTGCTGTACATTAATTTGATGCGAGAAGAAGGGCAAATCAAGTTCCTGCTATCAGGCCTTCCGGCAAGGATCGCAAGTAATCGTCAAAGGAAGGAACAGGAATCTGCTCAAGTTTCGGTTAGTTTAATATCTCATTGTTTTGTTGTAGTGTATCTACCCGCCCTCTTTCGGTGGAGAGTACATGTCATTTTTGAAGAAATTTGTGGGATTACCGCATCAGCCTGCGCGTTTGGCGCGAATACGCTGTTTCAGCAGTTCTTTCCCGACTTCCGTTCCGTCATGCCAGCTGCCAAAAACCTTATCGAAAGGCGTCGGGGTATTCCCATAGTTAACATGAAAATGACGATGATGCAGTTGATGAAATAAGTCACCGGCCGTTATTTTCCTGTTTCCCCATATCCTCATAAAATCAAAGCCGGAGTGCGTTATTGAGGGACTAACCCCCTGAAACAGGCCGGTCAGGATAATGATGACTGGATGGACCGGGACAACCCACCACAGTGCAAATATCGTAAAGTAAATGAGATGCTCAAGTGGATGCATGGAAATGCCACTCCAAGGTCCCGGGCTGACATTTCGGTGGTGAAGTTCATGAGCGATATCGTAGATCGGCTTGAAATGTAGCAGACGATGAATGAAGTAAAAATGTGTGGTACTCCAGATCAGGACCATAGGCACGCAAATCGCAAAATACACCGGATACTCAGCAAACGTCAGGATCGGCTGTCGGCCTGAAGCATAAATCCAGAGGGTGATGCATTCATAGCACGTCCAGATGGTCACGCCTGAAGCCAGACTCCAGAACATGTTGTCCTTGACCTGATCTCCCCACAGGAAGCGCTTGTCTTCCTTCGCCATCCATCGGGCGTCAAATTTGTACTGGTCGGATTGATGGCGCTTGATGTACAGAAACCAGTGCAACCCTCCAGCAACCAGTGCCAGAATCAACGCATTTCGGACCCAAATGGCGATCATCCATCCTGCTGACAACTCGGACATGGTCTCCATCGAAGGAGACAGAAAATTCCAGAAAAATACCGCTACCAGCAGTAATAGAAACGTCCATGGGAATAGCAGATCAAACACAAGATAGCGAAGCACCTGAAGCAGTCGGGGAGGCCATGCATAAAGTGGTGGGAGCACTATCGCATCAGGCTTGTATGAGTTCGATTGTCGAGGACTTGTTTCGGGCATTTCACACCTTCGAATAATGTTTTCAGTTTGAAATATTCCGTTCCGTTACTATTCAGGATAGTATAATGGGTACTATCTGTTGTCCGGTTATGGCTCAAATCACTCAAGTGTTGGCCAGTCATAGCAATTACGATATTTTGTTTCAATAATAACCCATATGTAAAATTCAACAAAAGGATATCTGTCATGAAAAAAATCTTTTTCTCGACCCTGTGTGCAATAATGGCATTTGCCGGCACCAGCCATGCCGAGACAATCAATTGGGCACGGGCCGGCGATAGCCTCACCCTTGATCCACATGCCCAAAATGAAGGTCCAACTCATACCCTGGCCCACCAGATTTATGAAACCCTGATCATGCGCGACATGACCGGGGCACAAGTTCCCAACCTTGCCACCGATTGGGCACCTTCACCGGACAATCCCAATGTCTGGACATTCAGGCTGCGTGAAGGAGTGACTTTTCACGATGGGTCCGAATTTGATTCCGAAGATGTCGTGTTCAGCTTTGAACGAGCCATGACACCGGATTCAGACATGAAGGAGCTACTGTCTTCGGTCAAGGAGGTTCGCGCAAACGGCAAATACGGATTTGAAATCGAGACCAATGGTCCCAATCCGGTCTTGCCATCCAACCTGAACGATATATTCATCATGGACAAGGGCTGGACCGAGGAAAACAATACCGTGGAAGTGCAGGATTTTGAGAGTGGTGAAGAAACCTATGCCTCTCGCAATGCCAATGGAACGGGAGCATACATCCTGACGGAACGGGTGCCCGATGCAAAAACCGTGCTTGAAGCCAACCCGAACTATTGGGGTATCGGTACCTTTCCTCTGCATGTAACCAAGGTCAACTATACGCCTATCAAGAATGCCGCAACAAGAGTCGCTGCCCTGCTCTCGGGTGAAGTCGACTTCATTCAGGATGTTCCGGTACAGGATCTCGGACGGGTGGATGATGATCCGAATCTAAAGGTTCTAAATGCTCCGCAAAATCGAGTCATCTTTTTTGGCATGAACATGGCGGACGATGATCTGGTTTCGGATGATGTCGAAGGTGCAAACCCCCTGGCTGACCGGCGCGTTCGAGAAGCCATGAATATCGCCGTGAACCGTGATGCAATCAGACAGATTGTCATGCGTGGACAATCCATTCCAGCCGGCATTATCAATCCACCTTTCGTCAATGGATATACAGATGCGCTGGACCGGATTCCTGCATATGACATTGACAAAGCCAAGTCATTGATGGCAGAAGCCGGTTATGGCGACGGTTTTACCATCACCCTGCACTGCCCGAACGATCGCTATATCAATGATGAAGCGATTTGTCAGGCTGCTGTCGGCATGTTTGCTCAAATCGGAATTACCGTCAACCTGGATGCAAGACCAAAAGCCCAGCATTTCCCGTCGATTCGTAATTGGGAAACTGATTTCTTCTTGCTGGGTTGGGGTGTTCCGACTTATGATTCCGAATACATCTTCAACTTCCTGGTACATACCAAGACCGACAAGCGCGGTTCATGGAATGGCACCCGCTATTCGAATCCGGAGCTCGATGCAAAAATCGTCAGTTTGGGTTCGGAAACCAATCTGGCTACACGAAATGCGACCATTGCCGAGATCTGGGAAGAAGTACAGGACGAGATTCTTTACCTGCCGATCCATTTTCAAGTGTTGAACTGGGGCATGGCGAATCGGGTAGAAACCCTCGTGGCTCCCAATGATCGGGCCATATTCAAGTATATGGAACTCAAGTAATGACAGGAATGGGAAGCTGGTCGTATTTACGCCCAGCTTCCTGTTGTGACGCTATTTTTTCTCTTTCTGTCCGCCAGGTACGAGAACAGGCATTGCTTCCGTATCTGGGCCAGACATCTATGCGAAAAAAAGCCGATCCAGAAACCATTTCCGGACCGGCAAGCCGTAGCAGAACCCAGATGCGTCGCCCAACAAGCCGGAGCGCCGACCTGCCAATCAGGAACTGACCGAGATGCTGTCCTATGTCTTTCGACGGGCCATGCAATCGGTACTCGTATTACTGACTGTTGGCCTTGTGGCATTTTCCATGTTCCGGTTCGTTGGAGATCCGGTTGAAAATCTTCTGGGACAGGAGCGCACCGATGCCGATATTGAGCGATTGCGTGAACAACTGGGACTTGAAGACCCTTTCCCGATCCAATACTGGGAATTCCTGACCCGAGCAGTGCAAGGTGATTTGGGGATCAGTTTTCGGCAGGGTCGCCCAGTGGTGGATATTTTCATTGAACGTCTGCCGGCAACCCTGGAGCTTGCATTTGTCTCCGCTGCATTTGCCTTCTTGTTTGGCGTGCTGTTCGGAATCTATACGTCTATTCGACGCAAGGGCTTTCTAACCAACGTGATTCTCACGGGATCCCTGATCGGTGTCTCGCTACCCACATTCCTGATCGGGATACTGTTGATTTACGTATTTGCGGTTGAACTTGGGTGGTTGCCGAGTTTTGGTCGCGGCGATGTGGTGCAGGTCGGCCGGTGGTCAACCGGATTTCTGACCGAATCCGGCCTCAAGGCACTGGTTTTGCCCTCCTTGACACTGGGCCTTTATCAGATGACCCTGATCATGCGCCTGGTGCGTTCTGAAATGTCCGAAGTTCTGAGACAGGACTATATTCGATTTGCACGAGCGCGTGGTTTATCCGATCGAACGATCTATTTTCGTCATGCAGTCAAGAACACCTTGATACCTGTGATCACAATCGCCGGCCTACAGCTCGGTTCCATCATCGCATTCGCCATCATCACGGAAACGGTATTTCAGTGGCCCGGGGTTGGCTTGCTGTTTATCGATTCGGTCCAGTTTGTGGATATTCCGGTCATGGCCGCTTATCTGATGATGATTTCAGTGATGTTCGTGGCCATTAACTTCATTGTCGACATGCTCTATCTGGCGATCGACCCTCGCCTGAGGGATGGTAAAACCTCATTCAGCTGATGATTGGCCATCTACACAGAATATGGGACAGTGATCTTTGCTGGTCTTTCCGACAAAGCCCGGTCGCCATGGTCTCAGCCTGTATATCGACTGTCCTGATTGTTTGTGCAATCCTCGCGCCCTTGATTGCACCCTATAACCCCTTCGACCCTTCCACCCTGAACCTGATGAATGGCTTTTCCCGGCCCATGGAACCGAACCCATTTACCGGCGAAATTTTTCTGTTGGGTACAGATGATCAGGGTCGGGATATGCTCTCAACCATTTTATATGGCATGCGGATTTCCCTGTTTGTTGGATTCATGGCCGTGATTTTTGCTATGGTTCTGGGCGTTTTACTGGGACTTTTCGCTGCTTATGCCGGGGGTCGTGCCGACGCAATCATCATGAGAATTGCTGACGTACAGCTGACTTTTCCAGCAATACTGGTTGCCATCCTGATTTTTGGTATCGCAAAGGGATTTACGCCAGTGCACTTGCGGGATCAGATGGCAATCTGGGTATTGATTCTCTCAATCGGCCTGTCTGACTGGGTACAGTTTGCCCGTGTGGCACGGGGAGCGGCACTGGTTGAGGTTCAGAAAGAGTATGTCGAAGCAGCTATCCTAATTGGCCGTAAACCGGGAATCATTATCTTTCGACATATTTTGCCGAATGTGGTATCTCCGATATTGGTAATCGCAACGATATCTCTCGCTCTTGCCATTATCCTGGAAGCAACATTGAGTTTTCTGGGAGTTGGCGCTCCACCAACAGAGCCCTCGCTCGGGACCCTGATTCGGATTGGCCAATCCTTCTTCTTCTCGGGTGAATGGTGGATTCTGTTTTTTCCAGCAACAACCCTGTTGATGCTCGCTCTATCCGTCAATCTGCTCGGAGACTGGTTACGGGATGCATTGAATCCAAAACTGGGTGAATGATGGCTCTTCTTGAAATCAAGAACATGATGGTCGAGTTTCCGAACCGCCGGGGTAATTTTACGGCCGTTGAAGACACTTCAATTGAGGTCGCCGCGGGTGAAATTCTCGGAATTGTTGGTGAGTCCGGTGCGGGGAAATCCACTATCGGAAATGCAGTCATGGGACTATTGCAAGCCCCGGGACGACTTGGTGAAGGAAAAGTCTATCTGAATGGAAGTCGTATAGACGGTCTCTCCGGCGAGCAGCTACGGAAACTCCGAGGTAATCGGATTGGCATGATTTTCCAGGATCCCATGACTTCACTCAATCCGATCGAGACCATGGAAATGCAGCTCGTCGAGACCATTCAGGAACATCTTGGCCTGTCCCAGAATGAAGCTAGCACACGTGCTGTTGACCTTCTGGAACGAGTCGGCATTGAAAATGCCAAAGAACGGATCAAGCAGTACCCGCATCAGTTCTCGGGAGGAATGCGTCAAAGGGTAGTGATTGCACTGGCTCTTTGTGCAGAACCGGAATTGATTATTGCCGATGAACCCACCACCGCTTTGGACGTATCGATTCAGGCCCAGATTCTGGATTTGATCAAGGAACTCTGTCGCGAAAAACAGGTCGGAGTGATTCTGATCACGCATGACATGGGGGTCATCGCTGAAACCACGGATCGCGTTGCAGTGATGTACAAGGGACGACTGATTGAGGCGGGATCAACTACTGACGTTATACATAATCCCCGCAAGCCTTATTCGAAATCGTTGATTGCCGCGGTGCCCCCATCAAACAGGAAAATCGAGCGATTTCCAAAAGTTGCCATGGATGACAGTGATGGCGGACGACTTCAGAACTTCGATCTTTCCAGTCACTGGCTGGGACGCGGGAAACGCTTCAAAGACACTGGTAATGCATTGATCAGCGTGCGACACATCAGCAAACGGTTTCCGCTTAATTCGGCAATTCTGAAACGGAAGCGAACCTACATTGATGCAATCAGGGATATCAGTTTCGATGTCATGCCCGGCGAGACGTTTGGTCTGGTTGGAGAGTCCGGTTCAGGAAAATCAACGGTTGCACGCGTGATCACCGGCATTCATCCCGCGACATCGGGATCGATTGTTTTTGCCGATACCGATCTTGCAAAAATCAAGTCAGGTGCTGAACGAAGGCGTATTCGTCGTGATGTTCAGATGGTTTTCCAGGACCCCTACTCTTCCCTGAATGGGCGAATGCGGGTGGGCACGATCATTGCTGAACCAATTATCGTCAACAGGCTCGCCGGAACCAAGGTCGAACGCGAGAGCGTTGTTCTGGACTTGCTTGATCTGGTTGGCCTTGGGCGAGATGCCGCACGAAAATATCCTCACGAGTTCTCAGGCGGGCAGCGACAACGTATCTCGATTGCCCGAGCACTTGCCACGCGGCCGAGATTCCTGATATGCGATGAACCGACTTCGGCACTGGATGTTTCGATTCAGGCACAGATCCTGAATCTGCTGAAGGATTTGCAAGAGCAGCTCAATCTGACTTACCTGTTCATCTCACATGACATGCCAGTCATGCGTCAGATGTGTGATCGTATCGGTGTGATGCGAAATGGCAAACTGGTTGAGACAAGTGAAACAGAGGCCCTGTTCAACGATCCACAGCATGACTACACCAAGTCCCTGATTGAGTTGATGCCGAAGTTCACAAAATAACAGGTCACGGCTGATTGTGTCTCCTGCAAGCGGGGGTATTCAGGCTTTTGGTTTTTGCAAGGCAACTTATTTTGGAGAGACGTGATGCTTTATGATTTCGAACAAATGGGGCCGGTTATTACGAACTTCTTCGATATCCAGCCCTTCAAGTGAATGCGGAAACTTCAACCATGATTCTGTTTCATGAATATAGTAATCCGGTTCAAAATCGACACGGTTCTTTGAAGGTTTGTAATAAGGGACCGCAACTTTAATTTCACATGGGGCATTTTGTCTGGTCCTTGATCGCAGGTAATCGATCACGGCCTGGATGGTAAACCCCGTGTCGAATACATCATCCACAATCAGCAAGCGATCCTCATGCCGAATATTCTTGACAAGATAACTCATTCCGTGAATACGAATTTTCGTCGAACGATCATTGATACCGGTATATGAAGAAGTGCGTATTGAAATATGGTCTATCTCCATATCGTGATAAGCCAGCATTTCCTGAACCGCAATGCCGATCGGTACGCCGCCTCGCCAGATTGCAATCATGAAACTTGGCTGAAAACCACTTTTTACAATTCGCATGCCAAGACGGAATGAGTCTTCGAGCAACTGTTGTGCGGAGAGATAAACTTTGCCGGTCATATTTCAGGGTTTAGGAACAATCATAGCCTCTTTAAAAGGTGTTCAGCGAAAATATCCTTGCTGATTGCATGGTCCTGGACAGAATCAGTCATGTTAGGATCATTCTTTGCATTCTCTTTCAAGGCTCTCTTGGTTTATACTCAATTTTTCCGAAAAAATCATTAGATAAACTCCTCTGAACCGAAAAATGGAACTGGCAAGCCAACTCGACTTCAAGTTTATCCGTTTCAATCAACATCAGACCGATTAATTCTCGCAGACAATGACAAATAAATGGTTTATTGATGAAGAGATGTTGATAAACGATGCCTATCGACTGGCTGTCACCATTTACGAGAGCAGGTTCAGGCCACGTTTTCTGGTTGGTCTTTGGCGGGGCGGGTCGACGGTTGGCATTTATGTTCAGGAATGTCTGCAATATCTGGGCGTCGAAACCGATCACATTTCAGTGAGGACATCCTACCGAGGGATGGAGGATTACATGAAGAAATATGAGACCAATAACGGGTTAGCCGCACATGGCCTCAAATATCTGGTCGATACCATGAACCATGACGACCCGTTACTTGTTGTTGATGATGTATTTGCCACTGGTCGACATATTGAGGTCTTGATTCAACGATTGCGCTCACGCATGAGGCGAAACATGCCAACCGACCTCAGAATCGCAGCACTGTTTTACAAGCCCCGTCAAAACCGCAGTCGACGAAAGCCTGATTATTTTCTGCACAGTACCGACGATTGGCTTGTTCTGCCTTATGAGTTGACGGGGCTCAGCCATGAGGACATTGCCAGGAACAAGCCTTGGGTAATGTCAATCCTGAATGCAGAAAATGGATAGGCAGTCAGTGCTGTTCAAAGTCAACCAACTCGTGCATCGGCAGTCCGGCAAGCGAACGCCTCAGGAAATCCAGGCCAAGTTCCACTGCTCCCAATCTCGTCCAGCTTGGTGAACCCGGTAGCCGGGATTTCCGGTATTGGGCCTCTCCGTTTCCTGAAATGCCGAGATGAATTTCGACTCCGTCCTGCTCTCCTTCCTCAACATATCGTTCGGTCAGAACCGACAGGCCGTACGTCGAATTGTTCTGTCGAGATGCCAGTATTGCTACTTGCTTGGCAACCGCTGTCTGAGTCCATTCTTCATTCGGCAGCTGAAACAAACCATGAAGATCGCCCATGGTTTGCGAAACAACCCCTGCCTTCACCAGACCGCCCAGTTCATCACACGCATGTAGTCGGCTATTGATCAGGCCGGCAGTATGCATTTCAACGATTGATACTGAAGTTCCGGATTCCCGCAGAATCTGACAGATATTTCCCTCAAGCGTCTGGGCATCTTCGGAAACAATGAAGTTCCCCAGACAATTGCGAATTTCCTCTTCAATTGGACCCATCATTTCCGGGGCATCCTGTGTAGTGGTATTGGCGACCAGTTTGGTTTCAAGTTGTGGGTAATGAGACTGGAATCCCAGCTTGACTTGTGCATTCCCAGCCATCTGTGCTGCCTGTGCCAGCATTTTGTCCGCACGCGACTCTCCAATGCCAAAGGAATGAAAACGCTTGATATGGGTATGCAAGGATACGCCTCTCAGGTTCTGCAATCGCGGAAGAATTTCCCGATCCAGCATCATGTACAACTCTTTCGGCACTCCCGGAGTAAAGAAAAAGCGAACCCCATGAATATCCAGGGCAAAGCCGCAGGCTGTACCGATCGGATTATTAATCAATTCCGACCCTGCCGGTAAAAGTGCCTGCTTTCGATTGTTGTCAGGCATGACCCGATCTCTCGAGTGATACCAGTCGGCAATACGATCCAGCCATTCCTGATTTAACTCGAGTTCTGCCCCGGCAACATTTGCCGCCACCTCTTGTGTCAGGTCATCCAAAGTCGGTCCCAACCCGCCATTAACGATGACCGCATCGGATATCGAGGCGGCCAATTCCATTGCCTGATGAATGGCTTCATGTTGATCGCCGACGATAGCGCCCCAATTTACCTCAAAACCATACTCGACCAGACGTTTGGCTATATGGCTGTAATTCGTATTGACTGTCTTGCCAGTCAGGATCTCATCGCCGGTGCACAATATGCCAACTTTCATAATGCATTCTCACAGTCTGGGCAACGCTATTTCCAGGCAAATCGTGGCTGATCGTATTGTGCTACCCGGGTAGATAGCCCGCGCATGGCAACTTCCCTGAATTGATATATGATGGAAGCGGTTGGTGAATACATACGCCCTCCCAGTGTCGGAAATTCCGAACACAAGATTGGACGGTCAGGATCAATACCGGGTTCGAACAACGGAATCGCTTCGCTGTCGAGTTCTTCAAACGGAATTCTGTAGACCTGGGCAACCTCATCCGGGCTTGGCGTGAGAACGTATGTGTTATCCAGCCAGACCACAATCGGAGTAATTCGAAATTGTGAGCGGGTTGGATAATCGTCCAGTCGACCCAGCACCTGTTGCGAATCTGCATCAACCCCCAACTCTTCCTGTAATTCCCGCAATGCGGCTTCAACTGAAGTCTCTCCAGAATCAACTTTTCCACCGGGAAGAGCATATTGGCCTGAATGTTGACCAATGGTCTTTGGTCGCCGGGTCAGGAGTATTGAGGCGTGACCGGGCTTGTCATCATGTTCCACTACGGCGAGTACGACCGCTGCATGACGAAGGGAGCTATCGTCAATAACCTGATAATGAAACTTCTTCAGTCTATCGCCGATCAACTCCCTGAGCCGGGAATCCAGAACATGAGTGTGACTCATTATTGATCCTGATCTTCAGTTGGATATCCCTGCGATTGCCACTCGGCATAACCACCATCCATGTGTGCTGTCTGGATTCCCAGATTTTCCAGGGCGGAGGCAGCGAGAGCGGAGCGCCAACCTTTATTGCAATGAAGAATCAGCTCTTCGCATTGGTCAAAGTAGCTTCGATAATAGGGACTTTCCGGATGAATCCAGAATTCCAGCATTCCTCTTGGGATATGCCTTGATCCCGGGATTTTCCCCTCTCGCTGCAATTCCCGAATATCCCGAATATCGACAAGTATTACACCCGGCTGATTCATTCGCTCCGCAACCTGTTCGACTGATAGCGTGGTTACCGCCTGATCGGCCTGGGCAATCATTTCGCTAAAGCCTACTTTTGTATTAATCACGGTCTGCCTCTTCAACAAATTCATTTTCTCGAGTCATATACTCACAGGTTCGAGTATTGGCTCATCTCGTCCCAGCTGTTCCTTGCGCTTTACGCTGAATGCCTCCAGTTCTTCCCTGATTCCGGGATCAATTGATGGAGGTTCGTATTCCCGTAAAATCTGCTGCCAGATTTCGGTTGCCCTCATGGTTGCATCCTTGCTACCGGCTCTTTGCCAGTTCTCACTGTTTTGCCAATCACTCAGATATGGCTCATAAAACGCATCCCTGTAACGTTCAAGCGTATGATCACTACCAAAGAAATGTCCTCCCGGACCTACCTGATCCACGGCTTCCAGCCCAATCTCGGAATCATTGACCGTAACCGTACAAAACAATCTTGACATATGCTGGAGCATTTCACAATCGGTCACGATTTTTTCGAATGAAGTGAGCAATCCACCTTCCAGCCAACCCGCAGAATGAAAAACAATATTTGCATGCCCCATCACCGAACTCCACAGGGCCATTTGGGTTTCCCAGGTTGCCTGACAGTCATTCACATTGGAAGCATTGCAGGCACTGCTTCGATAAGGAAGCTGATAGCGTCGGGCCAGCTGACCAGAAGCCATATTGGCAAGTGAATTCTCTGGAGTACCAAATGCGGGAGAGCCTGAACGCATATCCACATTTGTAGTAAAGGCTCCATACACGACTGGAGAGCCGGGTGCGGTTAACTGCAAAAGAGTGACTCCCAACAAGGCTTCAGCATTCTGCTGGACCAGCGCGCCGGCCATGGTCGCCGGGGCCATGGCTCCCATAAGCGTGAAGGGTGTAACGATAACCGGCTGCCCCAGCATCGACATCTGCATGGCTGCATATGCCATGGAATCATCAAGCTTGCGTGGCGAATTCACATTTATGTTTGTGAGCAATGAGGGGCGAGTCTTCAGGTCTTCCAGACTGATTCCCAATGCAATTGCAGTCATTTCTGCTGCATCGCGAATACGCCCACCACCGATACCAATTGTAAAACTTGTTTTATCGGTGTGAGTAAGATTGATGTATGTAGTATCCAAGTGGCGGGTATTGGATGGCAGATCAGTAGTTGCCACTCCCTGGGTACCAATGAAGTGAATGATGTTGAAAAACTGTGCCAGCTTGATGACTTTTCGATAGTCTTCAAAATTGCCTGGGCGCCGCCCCCCAAGACAATCATGAACGTTCGGCGGTCCGGACACCAATCCGAAATTTATTGAGTTTCCACCAACATGAATTGCACGCTTCGGGTTTCTGGGGGCAACCGTGAATTCCGCTGGAGCTTTTGAAACTGCTTCCATAACCAGGCCCCGATCCATTCTGACAACTCCATTGGAATCAACATTTGCGCCCGCCCTACGGAATACTTCGAGGGCCATCTCGCCGAGTACTTCAATACCCTGCTCCTCCAGAAGCTGCATGGATGAATCATGAATGTGTTCGATTTGTTCTTCGTCAAGCGGCGATATGGGAGGGAATGGAGTTGCAAGATTCTCTCGAGGCAATTGACGAATCGATCTGGATATCTCCATGACTGCCTTGCTCCTGGCTCGACGATTTCGTCTTTTTACAACCGCTACCATGACGGACTCCCAAAAATTTCCTGTCGGGTAATGACACTTCCCATATCAGTCATATTTGGTAGAAATTGAGTTCAAGCCTCAACCAGTTTCGATCCATGTTTTCAACTTTAACACAGGAATATTTCATTTGGAATTAAAATAATTCAGCAGCTTGTCTTTTGGGAATGGTTTTAACGCTGTTCCGATTTCCCGGCTGTGGTCGAATCTGCAAGACAACCGGTAAGCCACCCCTCATGATTTACCGCACTCTTTTCCGGAGTTTGAATCCTCTGTCAGTCATATGGACAGGTTTGAAATTGATCGGATTATGCTTGATTCCTTTTTACGTAAGGTAACGGAATAACAAAACAGGTCTAACTTCTTGTATACCATGGTTTTCCGTGAGTCTGGCATTTCATCCAATCGATGCGAGTCTGGAGTTGAAACTCATGCCATATAAAGTTTTGCACCTGATGCTGAAGTGCTTTGTTTTTGCCGAATGTTGCTCGTTTGGAGCAGGAATCTATCGGCCGAGGGACTTGCGAATACAGTACAAGCGTTATAATGCCAGATACTGTCCAATCCAGCAGAATGATTTTTTCAATACACTGCATCCATCCATGTCCATAATCAACCTGGCAAAACGATTTCACAATCATACCTATAAGCTGGATCCGATTGCCCGAAGCCTGCTTGATACAGATATTTACAAACTGTTGATGCTGCAAACCATCTGGAAAGAATTTCGGGATATACCGGTTACATTCTCATTGATCAATCGTAACCATACCGTGCGCTTGGCCGATCAGATTGATATTGGAGAATTACGAGAACAACTGGATCATGCCAGAACAATTCGTTTATCCAAACGGGAGCGTATCTGGCTGGTCGGAAATACGTTTTACGGCAAGGAAAGATTGTTTAGCCCCGAGTTCATTGAATGGTTGAGTGGGTATCAGTACCCGGAATATAACCTGGAGGTTCGTGATGGGCAGTTCATCATTGACTTTGAAGGTGCGTGGTCCGAAGTCACGCTATGGGAAATGCCAGTGCTTTCCATCATTAGCGAGTTACGCTCACGGACCGCACTCAGAAATGTGGGGCGTTTTGAGATCGATGTCATCTATGCCAGGGCAAAAGCAAAATTGTGGGAAAAAGTTGAACGCCTAAACCACCTCCCCAACCTCAGAATCGCTGATTTCGGAACCCGACGTCGGCATGGCTTTCTTTGGCAGGACTGGTGCGTAGAAGCCCTGAAAGAAGGACTGGGTAATAAATTCACTGGAACAAGCAATGTCCTGCTGGCGATGAATCATGATCTCGAGGCAATTGGCACCAATGCACATGAACTGCCAATGGTGATGGCGACACTGGCCAGCAACGATGAGGAACTTCTGCACTCGCCCTATAAAGTGCTTGAGAGCTGGCAGCGAACTTATGATGGTAACCTGCTGATCGTATTGCCTGACTCTTATGGCACGACTAACTTCCTGAAGCATGCGCCTGATTGGATCCGGCATTGGAGTGGTTTCAGAATTGACTCCAAGGAACCTGCCATCGGTGCCGAAGAATTGATCGAATGGTGGACATCCATAGGGGAAGACCCGACCCAGAAACTGATCATTTTTTCTGACGGGCTGGATATTAACGAAATTGAAAACCTGTATTACCGGTTTGAGAAACGTTCGCGCATTGCCTTTGGATGGGGTACGAACCTGACTAATGACTTCAATGGCTGTTCGCCAACTCCCAATCCGGATCTGACAATGACATCTCTTGTCTGCAAGGTCACGGGAGCCAACGGAAAAAGTGCCGTCAAATTATCCGACAATCTGGAAAAGGCAACAGGATCTCAGGAAGAGATCAATCGCTATTTGCGTGTGTTCGGCGCGGATCAGCTCTCGCGTAAGGCTGTAACCATATAAACGATATTTACTACCGTTGTCATTGGGTTATTATGGAAAGGTATTGCGTGTCGGCTGGCTACGATAAAATTCAATGACGATTGATCTCGTAGTGCTCTTCGATAACCTGTCGAACCATGGGCAGGTAGTGATCAAGGTTTGGAGTTTTCCTTCCCGGCACCTTGCCCTGATCATCGAAACGGCGAACTTGCAGAATGCGGTCAAGCCACGGGTTTGTGGAAAACCGTGAGCCCCCCAAGAATCATGGGACCGCCTTGTAGATCAAGGGTGCTAATAGAGGCGGATGTCAATGTGGTGAAGTACCGGTCCCTGCTGGACCGACACATCCTCCCGGCGTGGGAGGCCTACGCATAGGGGAGACCGGCAGGGAGCGTGTGGTGACTCTTCAGTACAGCCTCCATGACTGGCCCGTGGCGCTTTCATACTGGAATCCCTGCGAAATGACGCGAGGCCAGGGAACCTCTGGGTCGTTGCCAGCCGGAGGGAAGATACCCGCGTTGCCTACCTGAACCAGTAATGGCCCCGCATCCGGGAATGAGCAACCTTCCGGACGTTCGCATCCACGACCTGCGATACAGCTTCGCGTCCCAGGCGCTGGCGCTTGGGGAGAGCCTACCAATGATCGGCAGCCTTCTCGGCCACTGGAAGGTCTGGGGACGGCCCGGTACGCCCATCTGGCGCAGGGGATCCGGTGAAGGAGGCCGCGGCAAGGGTGGCGGAGAGATTTCGGGCGGATCTGGTGGAAGAGTAGCCAGGTAGAAGTAACTACAGGCAGGATTAGCCACCCCATTATCAGTGAAGTTACCTTGCAGGCAAGGCATGGAAATACCGTTCCAACAAGAATATTACCCCACTCGACGGTTTCCGGGATCGCCGGTAACCGACAATTTTCCGATACAAGAAGTTGGCACGCTGACATGTCCGGCGCTACCTGTCAATCCTCAAGGTGGACAATGTGATGAGCGGTATCCCCATACGGGTTCCGATGGACTGCCGGTAGTTATCGGGGCCATTCGACTGACTCAAGGCCCCCTTGGACATAAGTCTCAAGAGAACATAACGCTCGGCCCTTGAATCCGCAGTATGCATAATCATTTGTCCAGGTTGGATCGGCTCTCGCAGTGCCCGGAGAGCAGTTGATCCCTGCGCCTCGGCTCCCGGCTGCGTTTGCCCAGCCAGATGTCCAGAAAGAGACCCGCATCCCTGTCGAGCACGCCCACGCCCTTGCCGTTGAAGAAGAACCCGACCTCGCCCGAACCATCCCACCATGCCGTGAAACGGTCGCCCTTCGATACCTTGCGCATGATCGCCTCCAGTTGCATCCGGGCTGAATCGAAGCTGTCTTCCGGCCGGCCCGAAATCCGGGCCATTTCCGAGATCGATGTAGAGACCAGGACATCCCGGCTGAATGCCCGGCGATAGATCAAGGTCAATCCGAATTCCTCTCCCGGCGCTATCTCCGCGTCCGTCCAGAGTTCCGCCCGGTAGAGTCCAATAAAAAGAAATCCGTAGTCGGCGCAGCCGGCGGGCGTTCGCGCCGCCACCCTGCCGGACAATTCCGGATGGATCGATCCGGCAATGCCCGTGGCCGGCAGCAGAAAGAACAACAGCAGGAGACAAGGGAGTACCCGATATCCGTCAATGCCTGCATGAGCAAACCCGTACCGGACAGACTCCGCCGCGGCGATGGTCCTCATGCCCCTGCAAGCTCCCAGCGGCGGACGAGCTCGGGCAGGACCAGGCCATGGATGAACCAGAGCGCGCCCAGCGCCAGGGCCGCCTGGGGCTGCTCCCAGCCGAAGGAAACGCCGGTCAGGCGCACCCCGGCCAGATAGCTTAAGGACCCCCCAACGATGCACAGGACGGCGAACAAACGCCGGCGGCGGGCCAGGGTCCGCAGGGACCAAGGCAGGGTCATGGCAAAGAGTACCCAAAGGATCATCATCCAGAAAGGTGGAATCGGCAGCCCGGACGGATACGCCAGGACCCCGGCAAGGCCCAGGGCCGTGTCACCAGCAAAACCCACCAGCACCGTGGCGGCGATGAGAATTCCATCGCGGACACCCGAACAGAACCATTTCCGGTAGACCAGCGCCGACACAAGGGCGCAGGCAAGTGCCACGGCATTCCCGTACAGGACGCAAAGGAGCCATCCGGCCTGGAATATCCCTGCATTGACGAGTATCCTGGCCACCCGGCGCTCAGGCCTTGACCAAGACGATCTGCGCCGCGCCGACGGCTCGCTCGAGAAATCCGCCCTCGCAGTACTGGAGATAGAACTGCCACATGCGTATGAAGCGGTCGTCGAAACCAAGGGCGCGCACCCGGGGGACATTCTCCATGAAACGTTCCCGCCAGTGGCGTAGCGTGAGGGCATAGTGGTCGCCAATGTCCTCGAGGTACTTCATCTGCAGACCGGAGCGCTTTCCGGTGGCTTGCAGGATCGACTCGATGGATGGCAATCCCCCGCCCGGGAAGATGTAGCGCTGAATGAAGTCAACCCCATCGCGGGCCGCCTCGTAGCGCTGCTCGGGCATGGTGATGGCCTGGAGCACCATCCTGCCCCCGGGCGCGAGGAGTGCGTCGCACCTGGCTAGGTAGACGGGCAAGTACCGGTGGCCCACCGCCTCGATCATCTCCACCGAAACCAGTTTGTCGAAACGGCCATCAAGTTCCCGGTAGTCCCGGTCCAGCACGGTCACCAAATGATCGAGATCCCTTCTGTGGACCAGTTCCCGGGCATGGGAATACTGCTCTTTCGAGATCGTGGTCGTGGTCACCCGGCAACCGAACCGCTCGGCGAGGTACACCGCAAGGCCGCCCCAGCCAGTGCCGATCTCCAGCACGCTGTCCCCGGGTGCCGGCCCGAGGCGATCGCCGATCAGCCGGAGCTTGTGGGCGGAAGCCGTATCCAGATCCGCGTCCGGATGTGGGAAGACCGCCGACGAGTACATCATGCGCATGTCGAGGAAGGTCTGGAAAAAATCGTTGCCCAGATCGTAATGGGCATGGATATTGCGCCGCGAACCCTTCAGTGTGTTGGCAGACAGCCGGTGCCTGAGCAGCGCCAGCCGTCCCGCCAGCCGGGCCAGACCGCCGCCTAGGCGGCGGAACCGCGGCAGGTTGCGACAGAAAAGCCGGACCACCGCGGTCAGGTCCGGACTCGTCCAGTATCCCGCCATCCAAGCCTCGCCGGCACCGATGGAACCATGCTGCAACAACAGTAGCCGATAGACCCGGCTGTCGACGACGACGACGGTCGCATGGATGCCATCCTCCAGGGAAGGATCACCGAACCGGTGCGAAGCCCCCGCCTCTTCCAGGAGGATGCTACCCCCGTCAAGTGAGGACAAGAGCGCGAATACGGAGCGGCGGGCCACCCGGTCCAGCAAACCGTCCCCGCCAGCGGATTCGGCCGTCAGGGGATGCACATGTCTGGGCTTCACGGTCATGTCATCCGTTTTCATCTGGACCGGGCGTCCGTTCGGCGGAAGGAGCTGGGGCGACTGTTCGCCACGCGTTCCGAGGCAGGATGGTCATACACCGGCACCTCCCGGCACCACAGCCGCAGAGCCTGCCAGTAGATGCCGAAACCCGTCTTCACCGTCATTGAAGGCTGGCGGAGCACCAGCCAGGCTAACCGGGGCAGGGTCATTGGAACCCTCTCCAGCATCAGGGTGGCGTCGGTTTCGCACCCGGAAGTGCCATGGTTTTCCAGGTGGAAGAACAGCTTCGGGCCAGGACTGCGGAAACGGCACAGGTAGGTCATGTCCATGGGATGGAAAGGGGAGACGTGCATCTCCTTGGCGAAACGGTCGCACTGGTTGCGCGCGCCGGGGACGGCGCGGACCACGTAGAGAATCTTCTCTCTCCAAGGCGTGTTGGTGACCTGCAGGACCAGGTTCCGCAGGGCCCCGTCCGCATCCTCGCAATAGAAAACCGAAATCGGGTTCATGACGAATCCCCAGTAGCGCAGGTTCGTGAGCACCCGGATGCGCCCGTCGGGCCGCCATCCGGTCTCCCGCTCCACCCGGTCGCGGATTACGTCCGGGAGGGACTGCGCCGGATTCCCAGCATAGTCCCGGCGCCGGAACCAGCCGAGGGCGGGATGGCGGGTGCCCAGAAGGCCCGGTGTCTGCAACTCGCCGGATACCGTACCAAGATCAAGAAGCGGCATGGTCACGCGGTAGCGGAACTCGTGCGCGACCGGCACAAAGCGGCGATGGCGGACGATCCCGCGGTAGAGCACGGAACCGCTCACAGTGCCTCGCCCCCCAGCGCCAAGGAGACTTCCGTAGCGCTGACCACGCCGTCCTCGTGGAACCCGTTACCGCACCAGGCACCGCAGAACCAGGTGTTACGGGCGCCGTTGATTTCCCCGAGGCGTTCCTGGGCCCCGACGCTACCGGGGCCGAACTGGGGATGGGCATAGACATAGCGGCCCAGCACCCGGCCGCCGTCGATGTGACGGCAACCGTTCACGGTGACGCAGATCGGGCGCGCCGAGACGATGCCCTGCAACAGGTTCATGTTATAGGTCAGAACCGGCCGGCGGTCCTCCGTACCGTCCAGAAGGTAGTTCCAGCTCGCCCAGGCGCGTTTCCTCCGCGGAAGGAGTCCGGGGTCGGTATGTAGCACCACGCGGTTGTCCTGGTAGGGGATGGCCTCCAGGACCTCTCGCTCCTCCCGGGACGCATCTGCCAGAAGGCCCAGGGCCTGGTCACTGTGGCAGGCCAGGATGACGTGCTCGTATCGGACGCTGTCCGTTGCCGTCCGGACCATGACCCGGCGGGGTTCGCGGACGATCGCCCGGACAGGCGTCGAGACGCGGATGCGGCTCTGGAAGGGCCGCACCAGCGGCGCAACATAGCTGGACGAACCGCCGAGAACCGTTCGCCAGCGCGGCCTGTCGCGGACCGACAGGAGTCCATGGTTGAGAAAGAAACGGATGAAGAACAGCGCGTTGAATCCACCGATCCTGGACACCGGTGCCGACCAGATGGCAGATGCCATAGGCAGGATATATCTCGACAGGAAGGTGTCCCCATACCCTCCCCGCCGGAGGTATTCCTCCATGGACATGTCCGGAGCGATGGCTCCGGCCTCGAAATCCCGCCGGGCGCGGCGGCCGAAACGGAGAATGTCCGCCAGCATGCCGAGAAACGCCGGACTGGCGAGGTTCCTCCGATCCGCGAAAAGGCCATTGGGAATCGCCCCCGCGTACTCAAAATCTACCTTCTGGCCGGGCCCGGGGTGGTCGCCATGGCGGCTGCTCACACGGAAGCCCATCTCCGTGTTCCGCCAGCCGACACCAAGTCGATCAATCAGGCGATTGAACAGAGGATAGGTGCGGTCGTTGAACACGATGAACCCCGTATCCACCGAATGGAGGTCGCCGTGCACGGTGCACTGCACGGTGGCGGTATGGCCGCCGAGGCGCCCGGCCCCCTCGTAGAGTGTGATGTCATGGCGGCGGTAAAGCAGCCGAGCCGCGGTCAAACCGCTGATTCCGCCGCCGACGATCGCGATCTTCATCCGCCGCGCACCATCTGCTGACCAAGCCGGATGCGGACTCTTTCCGGCAATGCGCCCAGTAGCCTGAGCGGCCAGGCCAATGCCCGGGGAAAGACGACCCGCCGCCTGCCCGCCTCTACTCCGGCAACGATCTTCCCCGCCGCCGCCTCGGCATTCATCAGGAACGGCATCGGGAAATCGTTCCGGCGGGTCAGCGGCGTGTCGACGAATCCCGGCAGGACCACCGTGACCCGGATGCCTTCCCCGTATAGGTCCAAGGCCAGCGACTCCAGCATGCTCACCACGGCAGCCTTGGATGCCCCGTAGGCCTCGGCCCGCGGTAGGCCGGTGATCGCCGATGCGCTACTGACTCCTACGATCTGCGGCCGGCGGCCGGAACGGCGCAGGGCCGGCAGACCCGCCTCGATGCATCGGGCCATGCCAACGACATTCACCTCTAGCATGCGCGCCACGGTGCCGCTGTCGAACTGCCGGCTGTCGACGTACTCGCAATCCCCGGCGCAGAGAATCATGGTGTCCAGGCCGGACTCAAGCCTGTCCAGTTCTTCGCGCAGGATCCCCGTTGCGGACGGCCAGGCGATGTCCGCCGGAACCACCGTGACGTGGCCCCCCAGCGAATCGGCGAGTTTCACTAGGCTGTCTTTGCTCCGCGATGTAAGGACCAGGTGGTTACCGCGCCCCGACAGGGCCATGGCCAGGGCACGTCCGATACCGGAGGAGGCGCCGGTGATCCAGACGGTCCGGTCCTGTAGGGTTGACCTGCCCACGCCCGCTATAGCCGCCGCTTGATCATTCCGACCAGGATCCCGATCACCGGGAGATGCCGGAAGAAACCTTCCGTGTTGTCCCAGAAGTCCTGGTGCAACTTCACCTTGCCCTGCCCGTCCAGCCGGATATGGGACATGCCGATGGAACTTGTCCGGATTTGTCTGCCAAGTAGCCTGAAGCCGGTTTCCATGGACCACCGCACGTAATAGTCCTCGCCATCGCGAAGGACCCGGTGAAACGACACGCGGTTGAATTCCACACGCTCTGCCGTTTCCGCCAGGTACACCGCCAGTGCGTGATGGTCGTGGAAGGTCTTCAGCGTATCGCTGAAATACAGCGACTCGGCATACACTGCCCGCACGCACTCCGCCACATCTGCCCGCGTGATGTCCCGGTATAGGTCGAGGAAGGCATCCAGGTTTCCGTTTTCTCCGGCGTTCCCCGATTCTCCCGCGGATGGAATTTCAGTTTCTGGACCGGGTTCCACGCTGACGCGATGGTAGATACCGGTATAGGAGTTCGTGTCCGGCGAACCGGCACAGGATGAATTGCCCGCAACCATGGTCAGCGTCAGGAACAATCCCGTGAGACTGGAAATTGATGGGAATTATCAAGAATACAGCGTTTTCCAATTCGGAAATGAGCCTGAACGCATGAAGATGTGGAGTTGGTCTTCATTTGAATATCATGTTTGAATGAAACAGTATCTCCCGAATCTGGTCATTAACCAATTCATGGGCTTTTACTAATATGTCTATACCAATCCATTTACGATTTAGGTATTCAGCCGAAATGCAAGCCGTGGCAAAACCACAGAACGGGTCCAGCACAATATTCCCTTTTTTAGAAGCCCTAATGATCCGGTCAAGTAGCTTAATGTACTTTTCCGTTACGTAAATCTGTTTGATGGGGTACCCGACCAATTGGCCAAACGTCATCTTGTCGAACCCCAGTACTTTCACCTGATGTATGAGAAGGGGTTCTTTTGCCTTCAGTTATCGTAACCGGAAACAATCTTTCCTTTACCAAACCGCCTCAACGTAGATTCTACCCTTGACATTTACAACTGATTGAAAAAGAGGTCTTTTTTACCCATAAAACAAAATGATGTCATGGTTTCGTTGAAATTGATATTTTCCAGTAGACCCTTTCTTATAATGCCACAATTTCGTTCCTAAAACTATCTTCCCCAAATATGCAATCCATCAATGCCTGCAAATAATGGCTCATGGTAAGATCACAATGGAGATAGATTTAGCCAGTCTTCTTCAATATCCGTTAACATTCAATTAACCGGATTGCAATGTATGCTAGGTAAGCAAAGTTGTAGAGTTTGCCTACCCCTTGTTGATACCGTTAAGGCAGTGATAGAATTCCGGGTAATCCTCCTTGATCGTCACCAGCCATTCGCTTTTGACATCCCCCTCCCTGAATATGTCTGAAAACCCGGCACCTTCCGCACTGCTCCCGATAAGGGCAGGAAATACCTTATTCTTGTTGAACGGGTGGTCCAGATAAATCAGGTCAATGCAATCGGAATTGATGCCTCACGAGACATCAATATTGTCATCGCAGAAAATGGCTCAGTTCTGTACGTTGCAGTCAGTCATCTTTTTTATCGGTTCTGCATCTTTTTCAATCTTGCTTTTATTTAATTGTACTCACGCCTTTTATCGCGTCAAGTACTCTTCATAATTCCCATCAAAATCGTGGCCACACCTTCGCACCATCGACCACGCCTTCCACTGATTGATGTCCTGAATTGATCAGCCCCGGCAACACATCGCAACCGGATGCGATCAAGGCCGGGTCGTCCCTGGCGCGCTTCCGGCGGTGTGTGCCGTTCAGTTGTCCGCGGTTCCCGTCTGCTGTTCGTGGAGCGTCGCGAAATCCGGTGGATTCAGGTTCAGCGTGGGCAGTCCACCGTCCCGGGCCAGGTCGGCGATGATGCGGTCGACCCATGGGAACAGGATGCGGGGTGCCTCGCGGAGCAGGAAGCGGCTACTGGACGCCTCGTCAAGATCGATCAGCTCGAACAGGGCGGCATAGACCAGTTCGACAAGGAAGACGATCCGGTCGCCGTCGCGGGCGGTGACGTTAACCGTCAGGGCGACCTCGTGGAACGCATCAAGGTGCCGGGTGTCCACCCGGACCGATACGTCGAGGCGCAGGTCGTCCTTGTCCGGGGCCGCCGGAGCCCCGGGATTCTCGAACGATAGGTCCCGGATGTAGCGGCCGTGTAGCACAACATTCGTGAATTCATTCGTGGATTTCCCCCCGCCTGCAGATGTGTCTTTCTGGCTCATGGGGTCAGGCGGCCTTCCGGACAGACAAGGGGGGGGATGTAATGGATGTGCATGGACATGGGTAACGGCGGGGGCCGCGCTAGCGCCATCCCGGGCCCAGGTACCAGCCGACCAGGGAATAGCGGATTCCCCGGGTCACGCGGGTGACTTCGTGCATGACCAGAGACGGGAACACCAGCACCGTGCCACGCCGGCGGATGACGTCGGCGGGCGGATAGGCGGAAACCTGGTGCATCAGGAGGTCGCCGCCCTCGTAGTCGTCCGGGTCGGACAGCTGCACCGTGACGCTCAGCTTGCGCTGGGTCGGCCGGTCGCCGCTGACCAGCAGAGTGTCCTGGTGGGCGTGGTAGTAGTGGCCGCCCCGGTCGGTGTCGGCCCGGTAGATGGTGAACTGTAGGCTACGGGCACCCTCGGGACTGTAGTCCACTCCGAACCATTCGTCATTGGCCTCGCCGACGCAGTAGTCGATCATCTGGAAGACATGGAAGAACGACGGGTCCCGGCGCTCCAGGAAGATCACCTCGCTGTCGCGAATGTCGGGATTGACTTCGGTTCCCTCGAGTCCGACCGTGCCGGCCGCGGTGTCCCGCTGTACCGCGTCGTCGATGATCGCCTGGCATGCCTCCGGGGGAATCAGCGAGTCATAGTAGGCCCATTCGCTACGCATTACCGTTCTCTGCGCTCCGCGTCGCCCGTGTACCACGACGCCAGGGTGTGCCGCCTGCCCGAGACGACCGGGCGCACGCCATGGAGCAGGGAAGACGGAAAGGCGATCATTCTGCCCACTTCCGGGGGAACCTCGATCCCCGCTGTCGGGAATACGGTGGCGCCGCCGTGGCAGGACGTGAGGTACAGGATGCTGGAATACAGCCGATGCTCGAAATGCGGCGGCAGATCGTCCCGGTGGATGTTCATGTGCTGGCCCTCCCGCCACAGCACCAGGTCGGTGTATTCGGGATACACGACATCGCCATGCAGTCCATCGGACAGGATGCTGGCGATGCGATGGCGCACCCGGTCCATGATCTTCCGCACCCGCGGGCTGTCGACGCCGGCGTAGCTGATCTGCCTGTAGGAGAAGAAGGGATCAATGTTCCGCCGACCTAGGCGCCGCACGTTGGTTTCGAGGTACGCCGAAAGGACGGCGCACTCCGCCGCTGGCAAGAATCCACCCTCACTGACCACCGGGACCGTCGGGAAGGTTTTCCATGGCGAGCCTTGATCCACATCGGGCGCATCCAGTTTCGCCTGTGTCATCTGCCGTTCCGGCGGGCAGGCCGTCTCTACCATTGCCAGGTCACGCTCGCGCTCATACGTGTCCGGGAATAGTCGAAACCGTAGGCGATGCCGACCTTCACCACGGCGCGGGTCTTTTCGGGCAGGCGGAAGGCCCCGGCGGCCGCGATGGCGTCCCCGGACCGGTAAT
>JAJEAV010000006.1 GCA_022822625.1 Gammaproteobacteria bacterium
CGCGCCCTCGTGGAACATCAGCAGGAAGGTCTCGAAGACGATGCTGTGCCGGTAGCCCCGGTTGCTGCCCGGAGCGGGCATCATCCGGTCAATGATCTTGCCGAGTCCCAGTCGCTCGAGGAGCGTTGCCGGTGCCATGAGGCCGGCCCGGGAAGTGAAATCGTGATGGCTTTTTGCGGTCTTGTAGTGTAGGATTTTCATGTGGCCTTGTTCTTTCGGGGGCTGGTGAATTTGTTCACCCAATGGGTGAAGTGCGAAAAAACAGTATTCTACCATTAATACCCTGATTTAACAAGGCTTTTTACTTTTTTCTCGATTCCTATTTAAATATTAGGGCGTTATGTCAACGAGTTTTCCGGGCTACACAACACCCGGAGCAATGACACCATTGTCCAGATGGAGAAAATGATCACAAACATGGAAGGCAGGAAACTGACTTTGAAGAAGTTGTTCAAATGACCAAATGCAATATAAAAAATCGCACGATTTTCAATGATGACAATCTAGATGTCCTGCGAGGCATCAATTCCGAGTGCATCGACCTGATTTATCTGGATCCCCCGTTCAACAAGAACAAGAAGTTTACTGCACCGATTGGAAGCAGCGCAGAGGGGGCAGAATTTTCGGACATATTCAGGGAGGAAGATGTCAAGGAAGAGTGGTTGATTACAATTGAGCAGGATCATCCCGAACTTTACCATTATCTAAATGGCGTCAGGGGCGTTGGTAATCCCTACAACTTTGCCTACTTATCATATATGGGAATACGTTTGCTTGAATGCCATAGGTTGCTAAAGCAGGCAGGGTCGGTCTATCTCCATTGCGATCCTACAATGTCCAGTCATCTTAAATTGATGATGGACACAATATTCTCTGAAAAAAATTTCCGGACTCAAATAGCATGGAAACGTGCAACTTCATCGCAGAAAGGGTCGCAACACAAGAACAGGAAATGGGGAAACAATACTGATGTAATTCTCTTTTATGCAAAATCAAACCAAACACCATTGAGTCCGTATAAGAAACTGACAGAAGAAGAGGCCATCAGGAAATTTGACAAGATAGACAAGTCAGGCAATAAATATTATGACGATAGTGCACATATTTGGCGCACTCCCGGAATGGGGTCTCGACCCAACTTATGCTATGAATGGAGGGGGTTTACAAGCCCGGGACCAGCTGGATGGAGGATGGAAAAGGAGAAGTTGGAGGAAGAATATCAGAAAGGCAATATTGTAATATTGCCGAATCACAAACTTCAACGTAGAAAGTATGAGAAGGACTCCCCCGGTTACACGTTTGGGAATTTTTGGGACGACATAGACCCTGCGCAAGGGGAAGAGTATGAAGGGTATCCAACGCAAAAACCCCTTGCGTTAATGTATCGAATTATTAAAGGGTCAACCGAATCCGGGGATATTGTGCTTGATCCTTTCTGCGGTTGTGCTACGACCTGTGTTGCGTCTGAAAATCTGGATAGAAAATGGATTGGTATAGATATATCAATCAAGGCATACGATTTGGTTCGAGACCGGTTAACCAAAGATGTTGCCGACCCCGGCCACATCCTGCAATTTAGAAACAGGATACATCTTAAAACCGACCCGCCGAAGAGAACAGACCTGGGAAAGGATTACCGAGAAAAGAAATTCGTCTATGTCATATTTCATCCCAAATATCCCGGAGAATACAAGGTTGGGGTTGCCCAAGATGCCAAAAAACGCTTTGTTGCTTACCAGACATCCGACCCCAAACGGGAATACGAAATTAAGTACAAGCTGGAAACACCCTATTTTCGGGAAATTGAGAAACATATACACAAGGTATTCCCGAACAAGCACGAGTGGGTGCAGGCAGATTTGAAAGAGATAAAAAGGGAAATAAATAACTATAGGGAGGGGTGAAGTGATGGACAATCCAAAACGAACGGTAACTCTCACTGATCGAAGTTTCCAGACGACAAAAGTTGGAGTTTCGGTAAAGGATTAAGGTCGATGTTCCCGGCAAGACAGTTGAAGAGAAAATGGGGAATCTTGCAACAGCAATTCTTCAACCAGTCAATATCAAGTATACGCCCAGAAAATAGGGCTTGATTGCCGGATTCGGGCGTGCCTGTCAAAAGGGTTTCGTTACTTATCGTATATAATTCCCATTAATTTCTCCAGTCTGTTGGCAGGGGAAGACTTGTAATTCCAGATTGAAGACTTCATTTTTTCTACCGCCATGCTACTGTATTCGAAAGGCATGGTTGTGATGCCATCGGGGGAGGAATTGGCATGGCTGAATGGCTAGGAATTTCTCATTTCCTTGATCTCTCCACCGGGGAGGCAATTGCCGGTTTTTTTACCCCGCTCGGTGTATTTGTGCTGGTTTTCCTGTTGCAGATCATCTTGCCCGCAAGGAAGGTTCCGGGGTATGTTGTGGACCCCGATACCGGTCAGCCTCGTCAGTATCGTTTAAATGGGCTTTTGGTGTTCCTGGTTCTTTTGACCATCTGGGCGTTCGAGTTGTTTGGCATGCCTCGTGACTGGTTTTATCGCTCCACAGTTTATGCGGTAGCGGGTGGAACTGTTTTTTCCAGCATTTTCATGATTCTGGCGGTCTATACCCAGCCCAAACGTGAAGGCGGCACTCCGATTATGGACTTCTGGAAAGGGCGGGTTCATGAAATGTCCCTGTTCAACAATCGCTTTGACGTCAAAATGTACCTGTATGTTGTGGGGGGTAGCATGCTTTCCCTGAATGCATTGTCAGCTTCGGTTTGGCATTATCAGGAGTATGGTGATGCATCAAATCCTGGAATCTTTATCTATTCGGCGCTGTTTAGTCTCTACATACTTGACTACTTTATTTTTGAGCGGGCCATGCTGTATACCTTTGACCTGATTCATGAGGGATTGGGCTTCAAGTTGTTCTGGGGAGGCCTGGTTATCTATGGGTGGATGTTTACAATGCCTTTGTGGGGCATGGCCGCATGGCCCCACCCTGATTTTTCGTGGCAGGGTCTCTGGATAGCGAATGAGGAATCAGGCCATGCATTGTCTGTCGAATCTGGTTTCACACACGAATCGACCGTTTTCTGGCTATTCGGTACGGCAGGTTTGTTTGTCATCGGCTGGAGTATCTCTCGTTTCAGTAGCCTACAGAAATATACCTTTAAACGCTGGCCTGAACGCAGGTTTCTGGGATTCATTGAACCGGAGTTTATTGATGCCGGTGAACGAAAGATTCTCTGCAGTGGCTTCTGGGGCATCGCGCGCCATTTCGGCTATATGGGCGAGATGATGCTCGCAATAGCGGTGGCATTCATGTTTGGCTATCCAGGTAATTTATGGGCATGGACGTATGCCATATTCATTATTTCCATGGTGCTGTTTCGCCAGGTTGATGATGACAGGTGCTGTGCCGAGAAGTATGGGTCCGAAAACTGGACTAGGTACAGAAAAAAGGTGAAATACCGAATCATCCCGGGTATTTATTGATTTCCTGTCTTGATGTCACCCACCCATCAGCTCTGTTCAAGGTTGTATGACCATGCATCATGAAATATTCCGGGCCTATGATATTCGGGGAGTGGTTGACGAAACCCTGACTTCCGATATCGTTCATTTAATCGGTCGTGCGCTGGGCACGGAAATGCAGATACTCGGCAGCCATATGGCGGTTATTGGTCGAGATGGCCGCAAATCCAGTCCGGATTTTACTGAAGCATTATGCGAGGGCCTCATGTCAACCGGTTGCGATGTGGTTGATGTAGGCATGGTACCAACACCCGCGCTCTATCATGCGGCATCTCGAATTTCGGGAGGTACAGGCTTTCAGATTACCGGTAGTCACAACCCGTCCCAGTACAACGGCATCAAGATGATGATTAATCGGGACACGCTGGCCGGGGAAAGAATCCAGCATGTGAAGAATCAGATACTGGCCATGAATTTTTCCAGTGGACAGGGGCAATACTCGAAATGGGATGTTCGCTCCGACTATATTGCTGCGATTCTGGATGACATACAACTTCAGAAAACCTTTAAAGTAGTTATCGACTGTGGAAATGGCGTGGCCGGCTGCATGGCACCTGAAATATTCAGAAGCATGGGACTTGAAGTAGTCGAACTCTTTTGCGAGGTTGATGGAGATTTTCCGAATCATCATCCGGATCCGAGCGTTCCGGAAAATCTCGAGGATTTGATCAATACGGTTCGCAAATCGGGTGCTGACCTTGGCTTTGCCTTTGACGGGGATGGAGACCGTCTGGGTGTTGTTTCTCCTACAGGGCAGATCATATGGCCAGACCGGCAGATGGTTTTGTTTTCGGAGGCGGTTCTCAGACAAAATCCGGGTGCCCAGATCATCTTTGACGTCAAGTGTTCCCAGATACTGTCAAGGTCGATCGCCGGAGCTGGTGGAGAGCCGGTTATGTGGAAAACCGGTCATTCATTCATGAAGGAAAAGATCAGGGAATCCGGTGCGCCTTTAGCGGGGGAGATGAGCGGACATGTTTTTTTCAATGACCGTTGGGGAGGATTTGATGACGGGATCTATGCGGCAGCCAGAATGTGTGAACTGCTGAGTGGGAAAGATGAATCCCCCCACCGTGTTTTTGCTGCAATACCCGATACCGTGAATACTCCTGAATTGAAGATAAACCTGAAGGAGGGAGAGCCTTTCAAGATTGTTGAAACACTCCTTCAATCAGCAGTTTTCGAGAATGCCGAGGTCTCGTTCATTGATGGTCTCAGGGTGGATTTTGAAGATGGCTTTGGGCTGGTGAGAGCTTCAAATACTACACCTTCGATAATCATGAGGTTTGAATCGACCAGCCGACAAGCGCTTGATTCAATCATTGGCCGATTCCGGAAGGAACTGAGGAAAATCAGACCGGATCTCGATATTCCGTATTGAAGGCATTGCCCGGCATAGGTTGATCATGACTTCTCAAGGGACTGAGCGAATCATCTGGATGGCCATGCTGGATAACTCCGGCATTTCAAGCTGTGCAAGCTGCAGATGAGCCCTCGTCAGGTATTCTCTTGCAGAATCCGCATCCCGGCTGGACTCGTAAAGCAGGCTCAAGACCCCCGGTTGCCGGTAGAACATCACACGTTCAGGTACCTGCTTCAGGTAGTTGTTGGCCAGGGATTTGAATTCCCACGCTCGAGCAGTTTCACTTTGAGCCTGGTAGTATCGATAAAGGCGTTGATAATCACGTGCTCTTTCTACTTGTTTAAGCTGTAGTTCAAATATCGCATTTCTGCGATTCAGGTCGTTTCGGAGTTGTTCAATTTTATCGGCAACAATGAGGGGGCCTGCATAACTTTCCAGAATCTCATATGCCTGCCCGATTCGACCGGATGAGGCAAACAGGCGCAAAGATTCAATCAGCGATGTTCGAGCTTCGTCAACCATGTTTTGGTCCGAATACAGCTTGATGAGCGAATAATAGGCGCTCGCTACGGATGCATGGCGGTTGATGGAATTGTTCCGCTCTATCGAGTTAAGGATAAATTCGAGTGCGATATCAGGCTTGTTGCGAGTGAGATACCAGCGACCAACCTGCAAGTCATCGTAGGCACGCCCGGCAGTCATGGCGATAATGCGGTTGCGTGCGTACAGATATCCGAACTGGAGATTTACATAGGCAATGCCCGGTTCATAATGTTCTCCCTGAAAGACATTCATTGCTTCCTGAAGGTAGACTTCTGCGGTATGCATCTGCTGGGCCTGAATGGCTACGTGTCCCAGAATGCAGAGCAGAAACCCGATCCGAACCATCTGGCCTTTCGATAGTGCTTCTTCTATTTCCCGATACAGAGTCCCTGTTTGAACAGTCACGCTATGGGGTTGTACTTCACTTATCTTACTGTCGGCATGCTTGATCAGATGCTGAATATGGTACTTGGGAATGTCGTATTCAGTCAGGGCATCATCAATGTCATATTGAACAATCCGTTCCGGTGGGCGATGTTTGGTCGCAGGCGCTTGTGGCTCCGGAACATGAACAATTTCAGTCAGCGGGTTCCAGGTTTCGCTTGCAAGCAGAATGACGAAACCGGAAAGAGTGAATACGACGAGACTCTCGATTGGAAAAACCGTTATTTTCCGAGCCAGAAATTTTACGAATTGAACCAGCATGATACGAATGTGGTTGACCACATACCGATCAAGTATAGTGTATTTTGATTCCATGGGAAGGCAGGGAGAAATGCGGTATTGCTTCAGGTCAACCGGCCGCAAGAGTGTCAATAACAGTCAGTTGCCACAGGAATACTGAAACAGGGCATTTCCCTGAATGTCGGACAAATGGACAAGGGAGTGCATTCACAGCGGAATACGCTACCTGCCGGGGGGCAGGTTGCAGTCGTCAAGAATCCTGAATCACGCATGGAAAGACCTCGGACATAGGTATAGCACGGGCAGTTTCTGCAATTCATTTTGAGGGCTGTTCATGTACCCTCATACTCGAAAGATCAGGCCAGGAGCATGGCCTGATTCTGGTGTCGCGGAGTATGTATTGTACGAAAGCGGCTATTGCGATTAAATTCTGTTGCCAATATCGTCTGGAATATCCTCAGGTATATCGTCAACAGATACGATCACGCCCACGCGGGCATCATTTTTTCTTGGCTTTTGCCCGGTATTCCTGTTTCTGGAAGATTGCGGCTTGCGCGACATGCCCTGCTTCGCAGTTTTCGTATCGGACACTTTTGAACCTTGATTGGCATTTTCTTGTGGTGCATTCTCTGGTTGGGATTTTTGCGACCCCTCGGACGTCATCCTGGAACGTTGATTTTCTGAATTCGCATCCGGCTCCGAGCTTTTCCGGGGGCTGGGTGTTTTCTGTTTCTGTTTCGCTCCTTCTTGACTACCATGAGATTTGCTCTTTGCCCGAGATTCCTGATTCGGTCTGGTGTTGGCATCATCCCTCTTTTGCCCAGTTGCCTGCTTTCCCTGTTGGGGTTTGCTACCCTGCTGTTTCTGCCTTCTTCTGGCAGGCTGCTGTTTTTGTCCGGCAGAGGCTGCCTGTTTGCGCTTCTGCTGACCTGCCTGTTTGCCGGACCGGTCTCCCTGCGTCTGTTTCCCCCCTTTCCTTGATGATTTGCCCTGTCTAGAAGATGGTTTCCTGTCCTCTGCATCACTGGACTTGAATGGAGATATCAATCCCGAGACAAATTTCAGGAAACCTGATTTCTGTTGAGACGATGCTTTCTGGTTACCGGGTTTGGGCGATGAAATCAGATCCATGTGTTCCGAACCAATCACTGCTTTTTCAGTATCCGTTTGCTTCAACATTTGCTTGACCTTGTTATTGCTGATTCTGGAATCATGGGGGATTTCAAAGCTCATCTGATCCTTGTTGTCACTGGTTCCCTTGTAGTCAATGGTTTTTACGCTGATCTCGCAATCGAAAATGTTTTCTTCCGGGATAATTACTATCTTGCACCCGAACTTGATTCTGAGCCGGTCGAGTTCGGGATTCATTTCGTTGACCAGATAAATTGCGATATCGGTAGGTACCCTACACTGAACTTCCGAGACCATCGGCTTGTAGGCACTTTCCTCAATTTTACGGAGTACGCTGATTGTTGAGGTTTCCACTTTCTGGACAAGTCCGGTGCCATGACACTTGTCACAAAAATGATGACTCGTATCGGCCAGCGAGGTGCGCATACGCTGCCTGGACATTTCCAGCAGACCAAATTCCGATATATCGCCGACCAGAGTTTTCGCCCGGTCTGCCCGTAGCCTGTTTTTGAGTTCTCTTACTACCGTAGTCCGGTTGCCCTTGGTGCCCATGTCGATCAGGTCGGCAACGATCAATCCGCCATGGTCCCGCAGCCTCAGCTGGTTGGCAAGCATCTCTACTGCTTCGATGTTGGTCTGTAATGCAGTCTCTTCCATACCCGCCCCCTTGGTGGCCTTGCCAGAATTGACGTCAACGGATAACAGGGCTTCGGTAGAGTCAAAAATCAGGTAACCGCCAGAGGGCAGGTCTACTTTGCGGCTAAATACACTGTTCACCTGATCCTGGATCCTGTATTTCGTGAAGAGCGGGACCTTGCCGCGATGTAGTTTGAGCTCGATCTTCTTGTTCGGCATGACCTGTTTGATATACCGCTCCGTACGCTCATGAATCTCTTCATCGTCGACAATCAGCTCCTCGATATCCTTGCCTAGGTGATCGCGCAGGGTTTGCGTAATTAGATCATCCTGTTTGTAAATCAGAAAAGGCGCCTTGCTACTCTTCGCGGCCTGTTCAATCAGGTCCCAGAGCCGGTTAAGAAAGTCCAGATCCCACTGCAGCTCGTCAACGGTTTTTCCGACACTCTCGGTTCGAGCAATCAGGGCATGTCTGGAATCCAGATCGAGCTGTTTCAGGTTTTCCTTGACATCTGCACGCCGGGCGGCTTCAATGGTTCTGGATATGCCTCCACTTTTCTGGTTGTTGGGCTTTAATACGAAATAGTTGCCCGGCAGGGAAATAATGGTAGTCAGGGTTGCTCCTTTCTGGACAGAACCCTCCCCACGCTCGTCCTTGTCAACCTGGACGATTAATTCCATGCCCGCCTGCAAGCCATTTTCCGGTTTTTCGTCTCCTGACTGCCTTGCTCTCTTGTTGTTATTCAACAGGTCGTCGGATATTTGCTTGAAAGGCAGAAAACCCTGCTTGCCCCGGGAATAGCTGACAAAGCAGGCATCTAGGCTATGCTCGACTTTCGTAATGACCCCCTTATAGATATTACCTACTTTTGTTGTGGCATCAGAAGGTCCGATATAGAAGTTGAATAGTGTTTTTCCATTGACAATTGCTACTCTGAGTTCTTCGGCATAGGTGCCGTTTATGAGTATTCTTTTCATTTGTTTTGTCCTCAATCCAATAATCAGATTCACGGATTGAAGAAGTCGACGACTTCGTCAAGACGATAATGTCCGGGACGGAAAGCCACTGATCGGAACAATTCTCGACCAGTGCCACGCCAGAACCGGGTTCGATTCTGGCATTGGTATCAGGAAGGTGTCATCAATAACAGCAATGCGGCCACTTCAGGATATCACCTGACTGTCGTGACTGCCCAGATATGGCCCGCAGGTACCAAGAAATCGTTGCTGGATATATTGTTTCCAAATATATGAGTATTTTCAGTATATTATGGCTATAAGTTTCATTCAGTTCCAGTTGGGCTTGCCCAGTCTCATCTGGCGATCTGCGAACTTCGTTATTACAGAACCGTTATGTTTCTATATTTTATGGACTCCAAACCAACTCTATCGTGAGTTTCGTCCTGATTGTTTACTACGGCCTTGCCGTCTTGAATTATCGAACCTCTTTCGGCTCGTGAATCAAAAATCTACTGTTGTCGGGATTCCACGTTCGACGGATAGCGAAAAATCGTTACCGCGAGCCGTTAAAGAAAGGTATTTCTGAAATCCAGATATTCATTACCATGCACTATACCAATGAGTGGGGGGATAATCAACCGCTGAAATCAAAAAATTGGAAAAAACATGAATTATTTTCATCAATCGATATCAAAATTATTGAACTTCCGGCACAGAGAATATACACTCCGAACTCTTGACAAAGGCGCGTAGCTCAGTTGGTTAGAGCACCACCTTGACATGGTGGGGGTCGGTGGTTCGAATCCACTCGTGCCTACCAATTAACGGAAAACCACCTGGGTACACTGATTGTCCCGAGTCGGTCCCAAGTTCAATCGACAGCAGTTACCGGTTTTCTTGACTGAAACAAGCGCTCTCTGGTATGGGGCGCCACTGTAGATAAGGAGTCTGACCAATGCCGAAAATCACACTTCCCGACAGATCAGTTCTGTCCTATGACCATCCAGTTGCCATTGCTGATGTTGCATTTGACATAGGGCCGGGTCTTGGCAAGGCAGCGCTTGCCGGAAAAGTCGGGGAATGCCTGCTGGATATCCGGACCATGCTTGCCGATGACTGCGAGCTGCAAATCCTGACTGCAAGGGACGAAGAGGGTCTTGAGATTATTCGCCATTCCACCGCGCACCTGCTGGCTCAGGCCGTCAAGCAGCTCTACCCGGATGCTCAGGTTACCATTGGCCCCGTGATTGCCGATGGTTTCTACTATGACTTTCACTATCCTGACGGGTTTTCCGAACAGGATCTGGAAAAAATTGAGCAAAGAATGTCGGAACTGGCCAGCCAGGAGTTGGACATTGACCGAAATGTTGTAGGACGCTCCGAAGCGATCAGGTTTTTCCAGAGCATGGGGGAAGAATACAAGGCCGACATTATTCGCTCCATACCCGAGGATGAAGAGCTATCCATGTATACACAAGGGGACTTCACTGACCTCTGTCGTGGTCCGCATGTATCGAATACCCGGTCTCTAAAGGCGTTCAAGCTAACCAAGATCTCAGGGGCATACTGGCGTGGTGACCCGTCAAACCAGGTACTGCAGAGAATTTATGGCACCGCCTGGGCTGACAGAAAACAACTCAAGACACACCTTCGGCAAGTTGCAGAAGCCGAAAAGCGGGACCACCGACGAATTGGACGTCAGCTTGACCTGTTTCATTTTCAGGAAGAGGCTCCTGGAATGGTGTTCTGGCACCCTCGTGGATGGACGCTTTATCAGGTTTTGCAGCAGTACATGCGGGATGAACAGAAAAAACGCGGCTATCGTGAACTCAATACACCGGAAGTCATCGATTTTTCATTGTGGAAGAAGTCGGGACATGCCGACAAGTTTGCAAGCGACATGTTTTCGGTTGAATCGGAAGGACGTACGTTTGCCTTGAAGCCCATGAATTGTCCGGGTCATGTCCAGATTTACAACCAGGGACTGAAAAGCTATCGGGATTTGCCGTTGCGGTTTTGTGAGTTTGGTTCATGCCATCGCAATGAACTGTCTGGGGCACTACATGGCTTGATGCGGGTGAGGGCGTTTGTTCAGGATGATGGTCATATTTTTTGCACTGAGAATCAAGTCCGTAACGAGGTATCCGAATTTATTGATTTCCTGCATCATGTCTATGAAAAATTTGGATTTACCGAAACCCTTTACCGGCTTTCTACGCGACCCGTGAACCGGGTAGGCAGCGATGAAGTCTGGGATGCGGCCGAAAAGGCACTGGCAGATGCACTGGACAGCAAGCAGCTTCCCTGGGAGGAAAACCCCGGTGAAGGTGCGTTTTACGGTCCGAAAATCGAATTTTCGTTGCGTGACAGTATCGGCAGGGTTTGGCAGTGCGGGACCATGCAGGTTGATTTTTCGATGCCGGAAAGACTCGGTGCTTCCTATATTGACGAAAAGGGTGAAAAACAATCTCCGGTCATGCTGCATCGGGCAGTGCTGGGTACATTTGAAAGGTTCATTGGCATCCTGATTGAGCACTGGGAGGGCAGGTTCCCGGTTTGGTTTGCGCCGGTTCAGGTGGTTGTCATGAATATCACCGATCGACAGCACGATTATGCCCGATTACTGGCAAAACAGCTGGAAGCGCGGAAATTCAGGGCTTTTGCCGACTTGAGAAATGAGAAAATTGGATATAAAATCCGCGAGCACACACTCCAGAGGGTTCCGTACCTGCTGGTTGTGGGGGATCAGGAACTCGATACCGATACGATCTCGGTAAGAACCCTGGACGGGCAGAATCTGGGTGCCATGGGCATTGAGCAGTTCGTTGCGGATTGCCTGTCTGAATCCTGATTGTTCCGGGAAGAGGCACAGGCAGAAAATGCCCTTGCATAAAGGGACATTCAAATGAACGAATCAACGAATGTTGCTTATGGGTATACATTCCCAATGATATATAATCCACAAACCTAAAATTTGCGAGGAATACTGAAATAGCAAAACAAAAACAGTTAAGGGTAAACGGTCAGATTAACCACGACCCGATTCGCCTGATTCAATTTGATGGTCAACAAATGGGCATTGTCCCATTGTCGGCGGCACTTGAAGTCGCCGAAGAAGTTGGAGTTGATCTTGTAGAAATAGCTCCCAATTCAGACCCTCCTGTATGCCGGATCATGGACTACGGGAAATATCTGTATAACGAGAGCAAGCGTCGACATGATGCCAAGAAAAAGCAGAAGCAGATGTTGGTCAAGGAAATCAAGTTCCGACCAGGAACCGATGTCGGTGATTATGACGTCAAGGTTCGGAAGCTGACGGAATTCTTGAATTCCGGGAACAAGACCAAAGTCACAATGCGATTCAGGGGCAGGGAAATGGCACACAAGGAACTCGGAATTGAAATGCTTGACCGGGTGCGAAATGACCTTGAGCCGATTTCCGATGTTGAACAACATGCGCAGATGGAGGGTCGTCAGATGGTGATGATACTGACCCCGAAACGATAAGCTGAATAATTGATGGGGAAGGATAAATCTGAATCTCCGATAATGACAAAGAGCGAGAAGCAGTCATATCCAGAACTGCAATCGCATTATGAATGAAGACGGATTGGCCGTCATGGATTCTGGAGCAAGAACACATGCCAAAAATAAAGACCAACAGGGGTGCCGCGAAACGCTTCAAGCGAACGGCATCTGGTAAATTCAAGCGATCACAGTCGCATCATAACCACATCCTGACCAAGAAATCCACGAAACGTAAGCGACATTTGCGTTCTGCTCAACTGGTCCATTCTGCAGATCACGGCGCTGTGCGTCGATTACTTCCCAACCATTAAAGGAGTTCCCATGCCTAGAGTAAAACGAAGCGTTGTCGCCAGATCACGGCACAAAAAGGTTCTCAATCAAGCAAAAGGATACCGAGGTGCTCGCAGTAAGACATTCAAGGTTGCCAAGCAGGCAGTTGATCGGGCGGGGCAGTATGCCTACCGCGATCGCCGTCAGCGAAAGCGTCAAATGCGATCCTTGTGGGTGGTGCGGATTAATGCGGCAGCAAGACAGCACGATATTAGTTACAGTCGCTTCATATCCGGCTTGAAACTGGCCGAGATCGAATTGGACCGTAAAGTACTATCGGATCTTGCGGTTAACGATCAACCGGCATTCAAGCAATTGGCAGACCGGGCCAAACAGGCTTTGGCAGAGGTGCAATAGTTCCAGTCGTACCTTTGTGGTTGGCAGCAAGGGCTGGAAGCTGCTTGACAGTCAGCCTTTCCCCAATCCAGTAATTTGTACTCCATGCAAGCAGTTTGAGATCTCCGATGTCTGCTGAAGAATCAGTACAGTCTATCGAGAACTCGGCCACGGAAGTGATCGAGCATGCGGATTCGTTGTCCGATCTTGAGGCGGTCAAGGTTCAATACCTGGGCAAGAACGGGATTGTTACCGAACAGCTCAAGCGAATCAGTTCCCTGCCGGCCGAGGAACGAAAGAGCTTTGGTCAAGCTGTAAACCGTATCAAGACCCAAATTGCCGAGCAGATTCAGGCCAGGCATGAATGTCTGGAGCAAGTCGCGCTGAATCAGCAATTCCTTGATCAATCGATTGATGTCACATTACCAGGGCGTTCCGGCACAATCGGTTCCATACACCCAATTTCAAGAACACTGCGGCGCATGGAGCAGATTTTCGACCAGCTTGGCTTTAATACGGTTGAGGGCCCTGAGATCGAGAACGACTACTATAATTTTGAAGCACTCAATATCCCGGCCAATCATCCGGCCCGGGCGATGCATGATACGTTCTATATCAGCGATCATGTTCTTTTGAGAACGCATACCTCGCCAGTGCAGGTGCGGTTTATGAAGGAGCATGAACCGCCAATCCGGATTATTGCCCCGGGCAAGGTTTTCCGTTGTGATTCGGATGTCACGCATACCCCGATGTTTCATCAACTCGAAGGGTTGTCAGTGGATGAAGGGGTAACCTTTGCAGATCTAAAAGGTGTAATTATCCATTTCATTCATGAATTCTTCGAGGCCGAGCCGAAGGTGCGTTTTCGCTCGTCGTATTTTCCATTTACTGAGCCATCGGCAGAGGTTGACATGGGTTGCGTATTCTGCGGCGGCAAGGGGTGTCGAATTTGCAGGTATACCGGCTGGATTGAAGTTCTTGGATGTGGGATGGTACATCCCGAGGTGCTGAAGCATGGCAAGGTTGATCCCGACAAGTACACAGGCTATGCATTTGGACTGGGCATCGAGAGATTTACCATGTTGAGGTACGGGGTGAGCGACCTTCGCTATTTTTTCAATAGCGAGTTATCTTTTCTGCGTCAGTTTTAAGGTCGATTGTCATGCGTGCTTGTGTTTCATGGCTGAAGCAATGGGTTGATCCCGGCAATATAGAAAAACTGGTAGAGCAGTTGACCTTGGCGGGTCTGGAAGTGGCTCGAGTAGAACCGGCCGGTGGGTTGTCGGATCATGCCAATGTTGTTATCGGTCGAATCATCTCTTGCGCCAGACATCCAGATGCCGAGCGCTTGCAGGTTTGCGAGGTTGACATTGGCAGGGAAGACAGGTTGTCGATTGTTTGCGGTGCTCCAAATGCTCGTAAGGGCTTGGTCACGGCATGTGCACGAGTCGGTGCTACCTTGCCGAATATGCAAGTGGAAGCAGCCAGCATTCGTGGCTGCGAATCTCAGGGAATGCTCTGCTCGGCCATGGAGCTGGGGCTGGATACTTCCAGTGAGGGTATTGTCGAGTTTGATCACGATGCTCCGGTTGGCCAGAGTGTAGTCGAGTACTTGAAGTTGTCGGAGCCGGTTATGGAGCTTGAATTGACTCCGAATCGTGGTGATTGTTTGAGCATGCTTGGAATTGCACGGGAGGTTGCAGAAATTCATGGCCTGACTGCCCAACCTTCACCAGTCAATCCAGTTGTTGCTGGCATTGAAGATATTCTGTCTGTTGATCTTGTGGCAACCCGGGAGTGCCCGCGATATGTCGGCCGGGTTTTGAAAGGAGTGAATTATTCCCGGAAAACTCCCGACTGGATTGTTGAACGACTTCGACGGTCCGGTATGCGTAGCATCAATCTAGTTGTTGATGTTACCAACTATGTCATGCACGAGATTGGTCAACCGATGCATGCGTTTGACATGAACAAAATCCGTGGTGGGGTACGTATACGCATGGCTACTCGGGATGAGAAATTGCGTTTGCTTGATGGCAAAGAGGTCAGACTGGGTTCCGATTATCTGGTGATTGCGGATCATGAGCGTGCGATTGCACTCGCCGGAATTATGGGCGGCGCCGATACGGCGATTACCGACGAATCTGAAACCATTTTTCTGGAATCTGCCTTTTTCTCGCCCGATGCAATTCGCGGAAAAGCCCGCAAATTAGGCATGCAGACTGATGCATCATATCGTTTCGAGCGCGGGGTCGACACTGATATCCAGATCAAGGCCATGGAGATGGCCTCTGACCTGATCATTAGTATTGCGGGCGGCAGTGCCGGGCCATTGATGGATGTTGTCAGTGAAGAGGACTTGCCACGACATGATCCAATTATGCTCAAGCCCTCCGACCTTGAACGAGTACTTGGGGATTCAATCAATCCCAGTACGACTGAATCGATTCTGCGCAATCTCGGTTTTGTAGTTGAACAGACTCCGGAAGGCTGGTGCACGACCACGCCAAGTTGGCGTTTTGATATACAAACCTCCTATGATCTGGTTGAGGAAGTGGGTCGTTGCTTTGGCTTCAATGCAATTCAACCACGTGTTCGCACATTCTTGCCGAACATCCACGATAGGGAGGAAGCCAGTATCTCGGTTCATGATGTCAAACTCAGAATGATGGCCCTGGGTTATCACGAGGCAGTGACCTACAGTTTTGTCGACCCGGTTGTTCAGGATCGCCTGATGCCTAGTGGTGCTGCAATCAGGCTCAAGAACCCGATAGCCGAGAACATGTCGGTAATGCGGAAAAGCCTATGGCCTGGTTTGCTGGAGGCAGTCAGCAACAATTTGAACCGACAGGAAAAGCGGGTTCGCTTGTTTGAAGTGGGTACTGTTTTTGAGGCAGGACAGAAAGGCGACGAGGACTGTCGGGAGAAGAGGGTGTTGTCTATGGTTGTCTGTGGGTCTGTCAATCCACGTCAATGGGCTGCAGAGGAAACCCCAGTCGATTTTTTTGACCTCAAGGGTGATTTGATCAATGCATTCACATTGACGAGAGATGCGTCGTCACTGACTTTCAAGTCAAGTGATCACCCGGTTTTTCAACCGGGGCAAGGGGCCGAAATCCTGATTGAAGGTCAATCGATTGGGTTTATCGGTAAGTTGCATCCAGCCCGTGCCAAGCAACTCGGTATCGATGCAGACCTGTTCATGCTTGAAGTGGATATGCAGCATTTTCTACATGCAAAATTGCCTCAATTCATCGATGTACCCCGCTTTCCTCCAGTTCACCGTGATCTGGCTTTGGTGGTTGATGAAAAAGTTGAGGTAACATTCATTGAGGACAAGATCAGACTGTCAGCTGGAAGTCTTCTGAAGAGTGTAATCTTGTTTGATGTATTTCGCGGAAGAAATCTAGACAGGAATACAAAAAGCATGGCTTTTGGATTGACTTTTCAGTCAAATTTAGGCAACCTTACAGCTCATGAGATTGATGATCTGGTCGAGAACATCATTCAGGACCTGAAAACCAGGATCAATGTCGAACTTCGTGAATGACAGGATCAATGTCGAACTTCGTGAATGATCTTTCAAAATCTTGGAAATTTCAGTTTAAATTCGTTATCATTAATAGTTCTAAAAAACAATTACCCCGATAGAAATAAAAAATGACGGTCACCAAAGCTGAGTTAACTGAAGTCCTGTTTGATGAGGTTGGTTTCAATCGACGTGAGGCAAAAGATTTCGTAGAGTTGTTTTTCGAAGATATTCGGGCCTCTTTGGAAAGTGGAGTGCCGGTAAAGCTATCCGGATTTGGCACTTTCAGTTTGCGTGACAAGAGTCCACGGCCTGGACGTAACCCAAAAACAGGGGTCGAGATTCCGGTTTCTGCAAGACGGGTAGTTACTTTTCGTGCCAGTCAGAAGTTCAAGAACAGGATTTTAGATAATACAGTAGCGTTATCCGAAAAATTGCAGGCAGGTTGATTTTTCATGCTGGACGCAAAAGGTTTCGACCTCCCCCCGATCCCTGCGAAACGCTATTTTACAATCGGGGAAGTCAGCAAATTATGTGAAGTAAAGCCACATGTATTGCGTTATTGGGAACAGGAATTTCCTCATCTGAAGCCGGTTAAACGAAGAGGGAATCGCCGCTACTACCAGCATCATGAAGTCAAGCTGATTCGCCAGATTCGATATCTTTTGCATGTAGAGGGTTACACGATCAGTGGTGCCCGTATCCAACTGGACATGGGTGAAGTAATAGACCCCAAGAAAAAATCCAGGCGAAACCCGGATTCAACAGAACCAGACATTGGGAACATGTCGTTTTCTGAGTTAATATCTGATTTGAAAAAAATAAGAAAAATTCTTGAATAACGGGTATTTTTACTGCACCTTATTATTCAGGTAATTGAAGCATTTGATCTCGGGGTGTAGCGCAGCCTGGTAGCGCACCGCAATGGGGTTGCGGTGGTCGGAGGTTCAAATCCTCTCACCCCGACCAGTTTTCCAGCATCGACAATCACTGTATCAATCAGGAATCCCTGTTTCCCATGCAAGTTGTAACGCGATTCCCTCCGAGCCCGACGGGGTACCTGCATCTTGGTGGTGCACGAACTGCCTTGTTCAACTGGCTGTTCGCCCGTAATGCTGGCGGAAAACTGGTCTTTCGTATTGAAGACACCGACCGACAGCGCTCAACCGATGAGGCGATCGATGCAATCATTTCAGCAATGGAGTGGCTCGGGCTTGATTGGGATGAGGGGCCGTATTACCAGACTCAACGTCTTGACCGTTATAAGGAAGTTGTCCAGCAATTACTTGATCAGGGTGATGCCTATTATTGTTCCTGTACTCCCGATAGACTGGAAAAACTTCGGAATGATCAAAGGGAAAAAGGCATCAAGCCAAGATATGACGGACACTGTAGGGATATTGGGTTGGAGCGTAAGGCGGGTGAGAATCATGTCATTCGATTCAAAAACCCGCTCTCGGGATCAGTCTCGTTTAACGATCGAATACACGGCCTGGTTTCGGTTCAAAATGAAGAACTGGATGATCTGGTACTGGAGCGTAGCGACGGTATGCCAACCTACAACCTGACGGTTGTAGCTGATGACATGGATATGAATGTTTCGCATGTGATTCGGGGTGATGACCATATCAACAACACGTTTCGCCAGATCAATATTTTCAGGGCTTTAGGCCATGACTTGCCGGAATTTGCCCATGTGCCCTTAATTCTTGGTTCCGATCGCAAGCGTCTGTCCAAACGTAATGGGGATGTCAGTGTTCTGGACTATCGCGATCGTGGTATTTTGCCCGAGGCATTGGTCAACTACCTGGTCCGTTTGGGGTGGTCTCATGGTGATCAGGAGATTTTCTCGAGAGAGGAAATGATCCGGTATTTTGACCTGCAACAGGTCAATAAATCTTCAGCCGGCTTTGATATGGAAAAGCTGTTGTGGCTCAATCGACATTATATTGGCCAGTCATCAATCGAAACTTTATTGTCGGAAGTTCAGAAAATCATGGTCACGCGGCAGATCGATACTGAAAATGGTCCGGATCTTCGATCTGCCATGGGGCTGGTTCAGGGACGTGTATCGACTCTTGTTGATCTTGCTGATCAGATTGAATATTTTTATAGACCGATAGAACAATACGATGCGGGTGCCCTGTCCAAACACTGCAATGAATCAACATCCGGATTACTTCGAGGAATCAGTAGCGTGTTTTCACATATTGAACCATGGACTCAAGAATCAGTAGGCAATGCCCTGAAAACATACGTGAAATCAAAAGGAGTGAAGTTCCCTGGCCTGGCCCAACCGTTGAGAATTGCAGTTTCAGGATCTGACCAGACTCCTTCGATTGACAGTACTCTGGCACTGCTTGGATCAATGGAAACAATAAAGCGCGCCCGAATGTTCATAGACTATCTTGAGCAGGGCAAATAAAATCCCTCATAATGCGGTCCATGTGGATTTTGTTCTTGATTAATTATAATGTCATGAATAGAATACACAATCCTTGGGGCCATAGCTCAGCCGGGAGAGCGCAACACTGGCAGTGTTGAGGTCGGCGGTTCGATCCCGCCTGGCTCCACCAGCAAAACCCTCGCAAGCATGGTACGGGTTTTTGACGTCCCCATCGTCTAGTTGGCCTAGGACATCGCCCTTTCACGGCGGCAACAGGGGTTCGAATCCCCTTGGGGACGCCATATTTACTGGCAATGGTTTGCATCATCTGGATAACCATATCCTTCATGAAGTATAAATTTGTCCATATCATTTTGACATTATTCCTCTCTTCAATTGCTTGGGCGGATATTTCCAAGAGTCCAGAAGACGATAAGCAATACCGTTACCTGGTTCTGGACAATGCCATGAAGGTACTGTTGGTCAGTGACCCGTCAGCAGACAAGGCCGGGGTTTCCCTGGATGTAAATGTCGGTTCCGGATCGGACCCCGACGACTGGCCCGGACTGGCTCATTTTCTGGAACACATGTTGTTTCTCGGCACTCGAAAATATCCGGAGTCTGGTGAGTATCAAACATATATCAATACGCATGGTGGCACTTCTAACGCCTATACATCCTACGCGAATACCAACTATTATTTCAGTGTCGGAGCCGATTATCTTGGGCCTGCGCTGGATCGTTTTTCTCAATTCTTTCTTGAACCGTTGTTTAACCCTGATCTGGTCGACAGTGAACGCTCGATTATCCAGTCGGAGTACCTGTCTCTGAAGAAAGATGAATTCAGGCGTTTGTGGGATGTACAAAAGAAATGGTTGAATCCGGAGCATCCTTCTGCCAGGTTTACCGTGGGTACACTGGAAACATTAATGGATCGAGAAGGGTTGTCCGCCAGAGATAAAATGCTCTGGTTTCATGAGAAATACTATTCAGCCAATCTGATGGCCCTCGCCGTGGTTGGCAGGGACTCTCTGGATCAGTTGGAGAAACTGGCTATTGAGAAGTTCGCAGATATAGGCAATCATGGAGCGGAGTTGCCACGTCATGAGCAGCATTACTTCAACCGGGACCTAATGCCTGCAAGAATTGATGCAATACCGGAAAAAGAGATTTACAGTCTAAGTTTCTCGTTCCCGGTTCCTTCCACCTATATAGAGTATCAGTCCAACCCTCTGGGTTATATTTCACATTTGCTTGGTCACGAGGGACCTGGATCCTTGTTTGATGTTCTCAAACGGAGGGGGTGGGTCGAGTCGTTGAAGGCTGGTCCTGATTTCATGGATCGTGTTCAGGGCAGTTTTTCTGTATCAATGACTCTTACTCAGGAAGGATTGGATGAAATAGGGAGCATTGGCGAATTCCTGTTCAGGAAAATCAATCTGATACGGGAAGATGGAATAGAAAAGTGGCGCTACGATGAGCAAACAAAACTGGGGCAAATAGCTTTCAGGCATGCTCAGGAAATAGATCAGGGAAGGTTGGCGCAGTCGCTGTCTTCGAGATTGCAACGTTATCCACATGAAGATGTCCTGAGTGGGCCTTATCTCATGGAACAGTATGATCCGGAGAGAATTCGCGAACTACTGGGTTATCTAACTCCACAGAATGTGAACATGCGAGTCGTTGCACCGGATCTTGAGACAGATCAGGTGAGCGAATACTACGATGTCCAGTATCGACTTTATCCTATTGATAATCAGATGATTCAGCGTTGGTCTGATGTGGGGGATGATCCGTTGCTGGCGCTACCCGGCTCAAATCGATTCATGCCTACAAGGCTGGATCTGCTCGAAGATCAAGCGAGCTCGTCAATACCGATCAGACTGGATAATCAACATGGTATTGATTTGTGGTATCAGTACGATGCTGAATTTGGAGATCCCCGAGCAAATCTGTATATTACCTTCATGTCGCCGGTATCGAATCAGAGTCCCGGTGACCGGATCATGACCGAGTTGTATGTGCAGATTGTTATCGATCAACTTAGCGACATAGTTTACGATGCGTATCTTGCCGGTCTTGGTTATGAATTGTTTTCGCATTATCGGGGGATAACATTAAAGATATCGGGCTTTGAAGATTCTCAATCTGAGTTACTGGGAGTAATCCTGGATGCCTTGATGAATCCTGATCTAGGACAACAGAAACTGGAAATTGTTCGTCAGAGTGTCGAGCGTAGATTGAAGAATATTTTTCATGATACTCCGGCTAATCAGTCAATTCATGAACTTTACCGGATTCTGATGGTTCCGTACTGGACGGAAAATGAACGTCTGGATGCCCTTGAAGACATTGACAAGGAATCCATACAGGATTTCCTGAAGCGTTTTTACCGGGATATGCAGGTAGTCATGCTATCTCATGGTGATGTCAGTTCCGAGTCCAGTTTGCAGAACGCTCAAATGGTGGCTGAATTGATATCTGGGCATCAGCCCAAGGTAGATACCCGGAGACTTGATCTACGGCCGCTTGATCGGGAAAAACCATGGCTTCGCTCTATTGATATTGACCATTCTGATGCTTCGCTATCCATGTATTTTCAGGGTTTCAACAGTACACTGGATGAACGCTCGAAGATGTCCTTGCTTGCTCAAATTATAAGACCTCGGTTTTATAACCAGATTCGTACCATTAGCGAGGTTGGGTATCTTGTATTTTCCGGATTATTGAATGTTGAGCGGACCCCGGGTTTGTTTTTTGCCTCCCAGAGTTCCACCTACTCACCTATTGAGATACTCGGTTTGTATGATGACTTTCTGAAAGGCACCAAGAGTCATCTTGATAATGTGTCGATGGACGAGTTCGAAAAGATCAAGACGGGTCTGATTACTCGAATCCTGAAAAAGCCATTGAAATTATCTGATCGGACTTCAAGGCTGTGGCGAGAAATTGACCTGAAAGAATTTGACTTCGATACCCAAGAAAAACTGGCCAACAGAATTACTGCACTGACTCTTGACGAGATTCAGGTGTTTTATGAAACCCGGGTATTAAACAACTTTTCCCGTTTGATTGTTCAGTCTACAGGGTCTGAATTGGAGGGGACAATATCAGGTGATTTCGTCCCAATCGATTCTGCTTCATCCCTCAGCCGAAAGCTGCAATAGGCAGAGCAAGACCCGGTCCGCATGTCGAACGACTCTGAACAGGATTCACTGTTTCAACTGAGTTCAGGAATCGGTGATTGTTTAACTGCAAGAGGGCAGACCATCACTGCAGTGGAATCATGTACTGCGGGTGGTGTTGCTTATGCCTTGACTATGGTTCCGGGTAGCTCGAAATGGTTTCACCGATCATTTGTTACCTATACCAACCAGGCGAAAACCGATCTGGTTGGTGTTCCACAGGAACTGTTTATCGCTTATGGTGCTGTCAGTCTTGAGGTAGCAACTGCCATGAGTCAAGGAGCTCAAAAAGCCGCACTTGCTGATTACAGTATTGCCGTTACCGGCATTGCAGGACCGGGCGGGGGTTCCAGAAACAAGCCGGTGGGCACGGTCTGCTTCGGCTGGGCAGATTCGAATTCTGAAGTCAGTGTTGAGCAAATGCTGTTTACTGGAAACCGCAAGTCAATTCGTGAGCAGTCTATTCATCATGCGCTTATGTGGATGCTATCCATTATCAAAAAGGGCAGGTGAAAATGAGCTATTTGCCAGCAAGAGCCTTGAGCACATGTTCTGGATGATCAGACATTCCGTTGACTTTCTTCCAGTGTTTAACAACGTTACCATCAGGTCCAATCCATATGGTTGAGCGAATCACTCCGATTGAGCGAATCACTCCGAGTTTTTTGATCCCATCGGGCATTTTTTCTCTGTAGGCGTCGTATTCAGCCATCATTGACATATCCGGATCGCACAAAAGATCAAACGGTAATTCATGTTTATTGATAAACCTAGTGTGTGATTTGGAATTGTCCGGTGAAACTCCGAGCACCACTGCACCAGTTGCAATAATATCTTCCCAGATATTCCTGAAACTGCATGCTTGTTTTGTGCATCCTAGCGTGTTGTCTTTAGGGTAAAAGTAAAT